>NZ_JBSFWJ010000005.1:0-169184 GCF_053592695.1 Saccharopolyspora sp. NPDC002578
CAGCGTCCTTCTCGCGAGGACAGCTTTTTCCCTCGTGGCGGAGCCACTAGGGAAAAAGATCCCGCAGCGAGAAGGACGCTGAGGTTCCGCCACCCGGACACCACAGCAAAACGAGCCCGATACGACTCACCCAAGCGGTACCTGCGCGAGGGTTTCCCATTCTGAGCAGGAGTGGTCGCGGTTCAGGCGCACCAGGGAGACCGCGGAGGTCTTCGCCGTCGTCGGGTCGACTTCGGTGCCGCCGAGCGTGGCCACGGCGAAGATCGCGGGACCTTCGGTGGTGGAGAACGCGAGGCTGATGTGCCGGTCGACCTCTTCCGGCTCGCCGGGGACCTGGTCGTCCCCGAGCGCGTCGGCGGTCGCGGCCCGGAGCCCGGCGCGCAGGTCCAGCAGCGTGGTCTGCGGTTCGGCGGGCAGCGACAGCGACTCGGGCAGCACCACGGCGCGGTGGAACGCCAGCGACAGCGGGTTGAACCCGGTGAGGCGCTTGCGGGCGGCCTCCACCAGGGAGTCGATCTTCTCCGGCGGTACCTCGTCGGTGAACCCGACCTCCTGCACCAGGATGTGCATCCACTCCAGCGGGACGAGGTCGAACCCGGGCAGGTCGCGCAGCGCGTACTGGTACTGGTTGACCAGGTGGCGGAGTCCGGGCTGGTCGGCGAACGGCAACAGCCAGGCGTAGCTGGTGCGGCCGGAATGCCATCCGGGACGCCAGCGGGCGTGGTTGCGGACCTGGTCGGCGTGCGGCAATTCGGTCACCCTTCAAATAGTGCACCGGTGCGAACCGTTGTGGGGATACCTTGAGCTATCTCACGGTCGTGGTGCCCGAGGGGTCACCGCCGCGTTTCCCCGCCCGCGCACGCGGTTTCTCCCGGTCGTCCAGCGTCGCGGCGGCATCGGCGTTGCGCACGCGCAGCGACAGCAACAATCCGAGAACGCCGAAGCCGATCGAGGCGAGGAACGCCCCGCGGTAGGCGGCCATCTGCACCTGTTCGAGGGCGCCGGGCGCGGCGAGGTCCACGGTGGACGAGCGGGCCTCGGTGATCGCGACCAGGATCGTGGCGCAGACCGCCGTGCCGAGCGCGGTCGCCACCTGCCTGCTCGCGTTGAACAGCGAACTCGCGTGCCCCATCGCGTCCCCGGAGATCCGGGCGAAGGCGGCCGTCTGCAACGGCGTCATCAGCAGCCCCATGCCCAACCCGAGCCACATCAGCAGCACGATCAGGAACCACACCGGTGTCGTGGTGCTCAGCAGTTGCAGCGCCAGTCCCACCGTGATGAGCACGGTGAAGCCGATCAGCAGCAGCGGCCGCGGCCCGAAGCGCCCGTAGATGCGGCTGACCACCTGCGTCGCCGCCAGCATGGTCAGCGCCTGCGGCATCAGCACCAGGCCGGACTCGAACGGGGAGAACCCGTGCAGCTTCTGCAGGAACAGCGGCAGCAGGAACAGCGTCCCGAAGATCGCCCCGGTGGAGCACACCAGCAGCGCGTTGCCGGTGCCGAACAGCCGGTCGCCGAGCAGCCGCAGGTCGAGCATCGGTTCCGGCGTCCGCAGTTCGCGCAGCACGAGCCCGCCGATGAGCAGCGCGGAGACGAGCAGCGTGCCCCACACCGACGGGCGTCCCCAGCCGAGCTGCGCGCCCTGGTCGAGGGAGACCAGCAGCGTCGCCAGGCCCGCGCCGGCGAGCACGAAGCCGGGCAGGTCGAACCGGCCGGGGCGTTCGCGGTGCTCCTCCTTGAGGAACAGCACGGTGAACAGCAGGGCCACGGCACCGACCGGCACGTTGATGAAGAAGATCCAGCGCCAGCTGGCGTACTCCACGAGCACGCCGCCGAGCAGCGGTCCGAGCGTGGGGGCGATGGTGATCGGGATGGACAGCACCGCCGAGGCCTTCGCCCGCTCGTTGGCGGGGAACGCGCGGAACAGCATGGCCTGGCCGACGGGGACGAGCATGCCGCCGCCGACGCCCTGCAGGATGCGGGCGCCGATGAGCATCCACATCTCCGTCGCGAGCCCGCACAGCACGGAGGCCAGCGTGAACAGGACGACGGCGAGCTGGAAGGTGCGCTTGCTGCCGAAGCGGTCGGCGATCCAGCCGGAGGACGGCACGAACACGGCGAGGCTGATCATGTAGCCGGTCAGCACCCACTGCAGGGTGCCCTCGCCGACGTGGAACTCCCTGCCGAGCGTCGCGAGCGCCACGTTGAGCACGGTCATGTCCAGGATCTGCATGATCAGACCGAGCACGAACGTGATCCCGACCAGCCACTTGTACTCAAGACGTCGCAACGGTCATCTCCGACTCCGCTCATCCGCGCCCGTGCCCGCGTCACGACCGCGCGCCACGGGTCCTCCGCCCCACCCGCCAGCATGGGCCACCCCACCGACGGCGGGCCACGGATTTGCGCGACCCCGCGACGCCCACCAGCGGACATGCCACGAAGTGGCGTTGCTCACGCCACGGCGAACCGTGCAAGGCGGACTCCTCCGGGCACGCCCGGTCCACCGGTTCGGCGTGGTGCGCGGCGGCGAAACCCGCGGACGCGGGGAGCGGAGCCGGAGATGCGCGAGGGGAGAGCGGCCCGGGTTCGAAGGCCCGCTCTCCCCTCGCGCACGTCGACCGCACGAACGGGCGTCCCGCGGTGGCGCGACCGCGGGACACCCGGCTCAGCGGCCCGTCGGGCGGTGCAGGTAGCGCCCCGCGGGCTCGCCCAGCACTTCGCCGCCGTCGAAGATCCGCTTGCCGCGCAGGAACGTGGTCTCGACCGTGGCGCCGATCTCCGCCCCGCGGAACGGGGTGTACTCCTGGGTGGATTCCGAGGCCGCCGGGTCCACGACGAAGGAGCGGTCCGGGTCGACCAGGACGATGTCGGCGTCGAAGCCCGCCGCGATGTCGCCCTTGGTCGGCAGGCCGAGGCGCCGGGCCGGGTTCGTCGAGACGAGCTCGGCGACCGTCGACATCGGCAGCCCGCGCCTGCGCCCCTCGCCGACGAGGCCGGGCAGCAGGTACTCGGCCCCGCCGAAGCCGGACTTCGCGGCGAACACGTCGGAGGGGTCGTCGCCGAACTTCTTCTCCTCCTTGCAGCAGGCGTGGTCGGACACGACCCAGCTGACGTCTCCGGCGAGCAGGTGCTCCCAGAGCGCCTCGACGTCGGCGCGCGGGCGCAGCGGCGGGTTGACCTTGCCGCCGACGCCGTCCGCGGTGGTCACATCGGTCAGCAGGTGCCCGATGGTGACCTCGCGGCGGAAGTCGACGTGCGGGAACGCCTTCGCCATCACCATCGCGGCCTCCATCGCCTTCGCCGACGACAGGTGCAGCAGGTTGATGGTGGGCAGGCCCGTCTCGTGGGCGAGGTAGGAGGCGATGGTCACCGCCAGGCCCTCGGAGTGCGGCGGACGCGACGCGCTGTAGGCCTCCAGGCCGGAGAGGGTGCCCTCCTCCTCGACCAGGCGGGTGTAGGCGGTCATGATCTCCGCGGTCTCGCAGTGCAGGGACAGCGAGATCTGGTCGGCGATGTCCGGGTTCGCCTCGCGGGCGGCCTGGATCCCGCGCATCACGAACTCGAAGTGGGCGATGTCGTAGCGCTCGCCCTCCGGGATCATCAGGAAGTCGCTCTGGTCGGTGGAGCGGCCGTGCAGCCCGTGGCTGCCGTAGAACATGAAGATCTTGAACGAAGTGACGCCGTGGTCCCGGACCAGCGCGGGGATCTCGTCGATGTGCGAGGACTGCATCGGGGCGAGGTGGAAGGCGTAGTCCACGTACGAGCGACCCTCGGAGGAGGCCAGCACCTCCGGGAAGACCTCGGAGTACGGGCCGCCCCGGTTCAGGTAGTACTGCCCGGTCCGCATGTAGGTGAGCGAGGTCGTCACGCCGCCCTGGGCGCAGGCCCGGCTCTCGGTGGCGGTGTCGTCCGACAGCGGGTTGTAGATGCCCCAGTGCTGGTGGGCGTCGACGACTCCGGGGAAGGCGAGCCTGCCGCGGCCTTCGTGGACCTCGGTGCCCTCCGGCACCGGCAGGCCCGGCCCGACCTCGGAGACGACGCCGTCGGTGATCGCGATGTCGGCGGGGAACGGCTCGCCGCCGCCGGGGCGGACGACGCGGACGTCGCGGACGATCAGGTCGGGTCGGGTCATCAGGCACCTTCCGGGGTGAGGTTGCGGGTGGGGTCGGCCGAGCGGGCGAGGTGCCCGGCGGCCAGGTAGGCGAGGCCCAGCGCGGGGAGCAGGCCGTTGCCCGCGAGGTAGCCGGCCGCGCCGTGACCGGAGATCCCGGCGGCGGCGCCGCCGGAGGCGTAGAGGCCGGGGACGGGTTCCCCGGCGGTGTCGAGCACGCGGGCGTGCTCGTCGACGAGCAGCCCGCCCTGGGTGTGGAACAGCGCGGGGACGATCTCCACGGCGTGCAGCGGGGCGCGCAGCTCGGCGGCCGTGCCGCGGCCGAACCGGTCGGCCCGGGTGCCCGCGGCGACGTCGGCCAGCGCACCGATCTCCGATTCCAGCGCCGCGGCCGGAACCCCGATCAGCCGGGCGAGTTCCGCCGGGTCGTCCGCGGTGCGCACGGCCCCCGCCGACAGCACGTCCTGGTAGTCGCCGAACGCGCGGCACAGCCCGTCGATCCGCGAGTCGAAGACCATCCAGCCGCGCCCGCCGGGACGTCCGGCGAGCACCGCCGCGTATTCGGAGTATCCGGCCGTCTCGTCGCCGAACCGGGTTCCGCCGGAGTCGACGACCGCGGCGCCGTGCATCACGGCGGTCCAGGTCACGAGGGTGTGCGCGGCGGCGGACAGGGCGGCGTGGCCCTGGTAGGCGTCGAGGTACCCGGTGGCGGCGCCGAGCGCCGTGCCGATCCGGATCGCGTCGCCGCGGGAGTGCTCGCCGCCGTGGTAGTGGATTCCGGCGATCTCCGGCAGGTGCTCGGCGACCAGCCCGATGTCGGCGCCGTAGCCGTTGGTGGCCAGCAGCACCGCGCGGGCGGTGATCTCCTCGCGCTCCCCGGCCGGGTTCTCCAGCACGGCGGTCCGGCCGCCGTCCGGGCCCGGCTCGACCGCGACCAGCCTGGCCGGGACGAGCAGGTCGATCCGGTCGCTGCGGTCGGCGGCGTCGAGCAGGTGTCCCAGCAGCGCCGATCCGTGGCGGCCGGGGATGCTGTGCACCCGCGGCACCGAGTGGCCGGGGTAGCTGAAGTCGGTCGGCAGTTCGATCGGCACGCCGACGTCGTCGGCCAGCCACTCGACGAGTTCCGCGCCGACGTGCGCCAGCGCGGCGGCGATCCGCTGGTCGGCGGTGCCCCCGGTCTTGCGCGCGACGTCGTCCAGGAACAGCCGCGGCGAGTCGGTGACTCCGGCGGCGGTCTGGAAGCGCGATCCGGGGCCCGGAACCATCGCGGTGGACATCGAGGTGTTGTTGCCGCGGCGGAAGTTCTCGTCGGCGTCGACCACCAGCACGTCGAGTCCCAGCTGCGCCGCCCGGATCGCGGCGATCAGCCCGCCGCCCGCTCCGGCGACCACGAGATCGACATCGATCGTCATCGTTTCTCCTCACTGCCAGCTCGGTCATTCGTTCCGCTCAGCGGTACGAACACGAGCGTGACTGGCATCTCGATAAGAGCACTTGGCCTGGCGATACGCAAGAAGCGAGGCGAAACTTCTTGACATCGCAAGGGTGTACCGCTCAATCTCGTTCCGGTAAGCGGTACGCGAATAGTCCGAATCGAAGGGGATGACGTGGCGGAGATGACCGGGGGCACCGGAGCCACCGAGCGGGTGGCGGACGTGCTGCTGCTGTTCGCCGCGGGACCGCCCACGCTCGGCGTGAGCCGGGTTTCCCGCGAGCTCGACCTCTCCAAGGCCGTGGTGCACCGCATCCTGAAATCGCTCGGCTCGCGGGACCTCATCGCCTACGACCCGGAGACCCGCGAATACCGGCTGGGCCCGGCCGCCGCGGCGCTCGGCAGCCGCGCGCTGCGGGAGTCCGACCTGCGCACGACCGCGCTGCCGTTGCTCACCGAACTGCGCGACCGGCTGCACGAGACCGTCACCGTGAGCTCGAAGGTGCACGGCGGTCGGATCTACCTCGACCAGGCCGTCGGCACCCACGAGATCACCATGTCCGTCGAGCTCGGCCGCGCGTATCCGCTGCACGCCGGCTCGTCCGGCAAGTGCATGCTCGCCTACTCCGCCGCCGACGAGGTGGACCGGCTGCTCGCCGGTGAGCTCGCCGCGCTCACCTCTTCCACCCCCACCGACCCGGACGCGCTGCGCCTGGAACTGGACCGCATCCGCGAGCTCGGCTACGCGGCCTCCGCGGGTGAGCGCCAGAGCGACGCCGGCTCGGTCGCCGTGCCGGTGTTCGGTCCCGGCGGCCTCGTCGGAGCGGTGTCGGTGTGCGGCCCCCGATTCCGCGTCACCGGCGACTTCGTCGCCGCCACCGCCCCCGAAGTGATCGAGATCGCCGACCGCCTCACCGCCCGGCTCGGCGGGATCGCGCCCGATCGAGCCCGCCCGACCAGCAGTGGAAGGACACGATGAGCCACGACCAGCCCGGGGCCCTGCGAGGCCTGAAGGTCCTCGACGCCTCCACCCTGTTCGCCGGTCCGCTGGCGGCCACGCTGCTGGCCGACCACGGCGCCGACGTCATCAAGATCGAGCACCCGCGCGGCGACCCAGCGCGCACGCACGGCGCGCAGAAGGACGGCGTCGGGCTCTGGTGGAAGATGCTGGCCCGCAACAAGCGGGCGATCACCCTGGTGCTGTCCACCCCGCGCGGCCGGGAGCTGTTCCTCGACCTCGCGGCCGACGCGGACGTGGTGATCGAGAACTTCCGCCCCGGCACCCTGGAGCGCTGGGGCCTGGGCTGGGAGGAGCTCTCCGCGCGCAACCCGCGGCTCGTGCTGGCGCGGGTCACCGGGTTCGGGCAGAAGGGCCCGTACTCGTCCCGCCCCGGGTTCGGCACCCTCGCCGAAGCCATGAGCGGGTTCGCCGCCATGACCGGTGAGCCCGACGGCCCGCCGACGCTGCCGCCGTTCGGCCTCGCCGACGGCGTCGCCGCGCTGACGACCGCGTTCGGCATCCTCACCGCGCTGCGGGCCCGCGAGGACACCGGCCGCGGCCAGGTGCTCGACACCGCGATCATCGAGCCGCTGCTGCACCTGCTCGGGCCGGGCCTCATCGCCTACGACCAGCTCGGCGTGCTGCAGCCGCGCACCGGGAACCGGTCGTCGAACAACGCGCCGCGCAACACCTACCAGTGCTCCGACGGGCGCTGGGTCGCCGTGTCCACCAGCGCCCAGTCCATCGCCGAGCGGGTGATGCGGCTGGTCGGCGCCCCGGAACTGATCGACGAACCGTGGTTCGCCAGCGGCGCGGGCCGCGCCGAGCACGTCGAGGAACTCGACGCGGCCGTCGGTTCCTGGATCGCCGCCCGCGACCGGGACGAGGTAGTCGCGGCCTTCGAGGAGGCCCAGGCCGCGGTCGCCCCGATCTACACCGCGGCCGACGTGCTCGCCGACCCGCACTTCAACGCGCTCGGCAGCATCGTGACGATCGACGACGAGGAACTGGGCCCGGTCCGCTTCCAGAACACCCCGTTCCGGCTGTCCGAGACCCCCGGCTCGGTCCGCACCACCGGACCGCGCCTCGGCGCGCACACCGCGGAAGTCCTCGGCGATCTCGGCGTCGACGCCGGTGAGCTGGACCGGCTGCGCGAGCAGGGGGTCGTGTGAGCGCCCTCGGGTGGGCGCGGAGCTGGCTCTACGTGCCCGCCCACCGCGACGACCTGGTCGCCAAGGCCCTCGCCGGGCCCGCAGACGCCGTCGTCCTCGACCTGGAGGACGCGGTCCCGCCCGCCGACAAGGCGCGCGCCCGCGAAGTCGCCGTGGCCACCGCCGCTCGGGACGCCCGGATCTGGGTGCGGATCAACGCAGCCGGGACGCCGTGGTCCGACGAGGACGCCGCCGCGCTGGCGGGCACCGGCATCGCCGGGCTGCGGGTCCCCAAAGCGCAGGACCCGGACGCGGTCGCCGAGCTCGCCGAACGCACCGGGCTGGCGCTGCACCTGCTGGTGGAGAGCGCCTGCGGGCTGCGCCGGGCCTTCGACCTGGCCGAGAGCCACCCGCTCGTGGCCGGGATCTCGCCGGGCGAGACCGACCTGGCCGCCGACCTGCGGGTCCGCGACCGCGCCGAGCTCGGCTGGGCCCGAGCGCGGCTCGTCACCGCGAACCGGGCGGCCGGGCTGCCCAGCCCCGTCGCCAGCGTCTGGACCGAGCTCGCCGACACCGCCGGGCTCGCCGCCGACAGCACCGCCCTGCGCGACGCCGGGTTCTTCGGCCGGTCGGTGATCCACCCCCGGCAGATCGCCCCGGTGCACGCGGCCTTCACCCCCGACGCCGCGGAGGTCGAGCGGGCGCGCGCCCTGCTCGCCTCCGTCGACGCCGCGGACGGCGACGCCGCCTGGGTCGACGCCGACGGCCGCTTCGTCGACCCGGCCGTCGTCGCGGGCGCCCGCTGGGTGGCCGACCTCGCCGACGCGCTGGACCAGCACGCCCCCGACCACCACGAACCGGCCCGTGCGACGGCCGGGAAGGAGAACTCGTGAGCGCCACCGACGGACTGCTCGGCGCCGTGCGCGCCGGGACCCGGACCATCGAGCTCGGGCACCCGCTCTACACCGGGATGGCCGGTTCGCCGAACCACCCCGGTTTCCGGATGACCCTCGAACGCCGCCACGGCGACGCGGTGCGCCCCGACGGCGGGTCCGCGTCCAACGAGGTCATCGTCACCGGCGGCCACACCGGCACCCACGTCGACGCGCTCGCCCACGTCAGCCACGAGGGGCGGCTGCACGGCGGTGCCGACGCGGCCGAATCCCAGCGCGGCGGCAAGCACACCGTGCACGGCGCGGAGACGATCCCGCCGATGGTCACCCGCGGCGTGTTCCTCGACGTGGCCGCGCTGCACGGCGTGGACGTGCTGGAACCCGGCTACGGCATCACCGCCGACGACCTGGCGCGGGCGGCGGAGCGGGTCGGCGCCGAGCCCGGACCGGGCGACGTCGCCGTGGTGCGGACCGGGTGGGGGCGGCTGTTCTCCGACGCGACCGCCTACGTCGGCAAGGAGACCGGCGTGCCCGGCATGACCGTCGACGGCGCCCAGTGGCTCGTCGAACGCGGCATCGTCGCCACCGGCACCGACACCACCGCCTACGAGCAGATCCCCGCCGGGGCCGGGCACCGGGTGCTGCCGGTGCACCGGGTGCTGCTGGTGGAGCACGGCATCCACATCGTCGAGCACCTCGCCCTGGAGGACGCCGCGGAGGCCGAGCTCGGCGAATTCCTCGCCGTGTTCGCCCCGCTGCGCATCGTCGGCGGCACCGGCGCCCCGGTCCGCCCGCTGGCGGTGGTGCCGGCATGAGCACTCCCGCGCAGCGGATCGGCGAGGTCGGGGCCCGGCTGGCGGCCGACGGCGTCGACGACGCGTTGGCCGAGGACGTGGTCCGCCGGATCGTCGACGTCCTCGGGAACTCGCTCGCCGCCACCCGCGAGGAACCCGCCCGCATCGCCGGGGCGGTGGCCGCCGAGTGGGGCGGCGCCCCCGCGGCGACCGCGATCGGACTGCCGGACCGGGTGCCCGCCCCGTCGGCCGCGCTGGTCAACGGAACCTTGGCGCACAGCCTCGACTTCGACGACACCCACCTGCCGTCGGTGCTGCACCCCTCGGCCTCGGTCGTCCCGGCCGCGCTCGCCACGGCGGAGCGCACCGGTGCCGGTGGCCGGGCGCTGCTGGCCGCGACCGCGATGGGCATCGAGGTCACCTGCCGGCTCGGCATGGCGGGCTACGACGAGGACCTGGGCAACTCGGTCTTCTTCGAGCACGGGCAGCACGCCACGGCGATCTGCGGCGCGATCGGCGCCGCCGTGGCCTCCGGCATGGTCCAGGGCCTCGACGCGGACCGGCTGGCCTCCGCGGTCGGCATCGCCGCGAGCATGGGCGCCGGGGTGATCGAGGCGAACCGCACCGGCGGCACCATCAAGCGGGTGCACTGCGGCTGGGCCGCGCACTCCGGGGTGGCCGCCGCCGACCTGGCGCGCCACGGGCTCACCGGCCCGCCGACCGTGATCGAAGGCAGGTTCGGCTTCCTGCGCGCCTTCTGCGGCGAGCGGGTGCACCCGGAGCGGGTCACCGACGGGCTCGGCGAGCAGTGGGAGACGCCGGGCGTGTTCTTCAAGCCCTACCCCTGCAACCACTTCACCCACGCGGGCATCGACGCCGCCCTCCGGCTGCGCGAGCGGGGCGTGACCCCCGAGCAGGTCCGCGAGCTGGTGCTCGGGGTGCCCGCCCCGGTCCTGCGCACCATCGCCGAACCCGCCGAGGAGAAGCGGCATCCGCGTTCCGGCTACCACGCGGCGTTCTCCGGCCCCTACACCGTGGCCGCCGCGCTGATCGGCGGTGGCGGGCTCGGCGTGTTCCACGAGGACTTCACCGACGCCGCCGCGGCCGACCCCCGCCGGTTGGAGCTGGCCGGACGGGTCCGGGTCGTCGCCGACGAGCAGGCCACGGCCGGATTCCCGCGCCAGTTCCCCGCGGTGCTCACCGCCGAGCTCGCCGACGGCACCTCGGTGACCGAGCGGATCACCGAGAACCGCGGCGGACCGCTGCGCCCGCTGTCGTCCGAGGAGCTGGCGGCGAAGTTCACCGGCAACGCGGGCCGAGCCGTCGGGCCGGACCGGGCCGCCGGCATCGTCACCTCGGTGTGGGACCTGCGCGACGACCGCGCGGTCGGCGAGGTGATGGCCGGCGTCCAGGACGCGCTCGCCCCCACCGGCTGAGCGGTCGATCGAACCCCGACAGGACAACGACGTCTCGTCCGCTCCGAACGAACGGAGCGAACGATTCCCCATCGGAATCAAGGGATTACGCGCATGAGCACACGGTTTCGCTTCGTGACGCTGGGGCTGGTGGTCGGCCTCATCATCATCAACTACATCGACCGCAGCGCGGTCTCCTACGCGGTGGAACCGCTGGAGCAGGCGTTCGGGATCACCACCGCGCAGTACGGGATCATCAGCTCCGTCTTCTCCATCGGCTACATGGTCGCCGCGTTCGTGTCGGGGCCGCTGGTGGACCGGTACGGGACCCGCCGGGTGCTGCTCACCGCGATCGCGCTGTTCTCGGTGACCACCGCCCTCATCCCGGTCGCCGGATCGTTCGCCGGGCTGCTGGTCATTCGGCTGCTGCTGGGGATCGGCGAGTCGCCCGCGTTCCCCGCCGCGACCCGCACGGTGAGCCGGTGGCTGCCGGTCCGCGAACGCGGCGTCGCGCTCGCGCTGTGCGGCGGGGTCGCGGTCTCCGGCAGCCTGCTGATCTCGGGGCCGCTGCTGACCTGGCTGACCGATCTCGTCGGCTGGCGCGGGATGTTCTGGACCTTGGCGCTGATCGGCGTGGTGTGGGCGATGTTCGCCGTGGTGCTGCTGCGCGACCTGCCGGAGGAGTCCTCTCGGGTCAACGACGCCGAGCGCGCGCTCATCGCGGAGGGGCAGGAGTCGGACTCCGCGTCGGGCCGGTCCTCGGTCCGGTGGCGCCCGCTGCTGACCAACCGGAACCTGTGGGTCGTCGCGGGTGGCTACTTCGCGTGGGGCTTCATGTTCTGGGGCTTCATGTACTGGCTGCCGTCGTTCCTGTCGAACGCCTACGGGCTCTCCGTCGAGGAGGCCGGTTCGTTCTCCATCGCGCCCTGGGCCTGCGGCATCGTCGGCGCGCTGGTCGGCGGGTACGTCGTGGACCGCGTGTACCGGCGCACCCCGCGCATCCGCACCCGGTTCGCCGTGATGGGCGTGGCGCTGCTGCTGGCCGGGTGCTCGCTGATCCCGCTGGCGATCGCCCCGACGCTCACCGTCGCGCTGATCTCCATCTCGCTCGGCGTCGGCTTCGGGTTCATCACCGGCGGGATCTGGTGGGTCGCCGCGATCGACGCGGCCCCCGACCAGCCGGGCAGCGCGGCGGGCTTCGCCGACGCGGCCTTCGCCTCCTCCGGCATCGTCGCCCCGTCGGTGATGGGCTTCATCGTCGCCGGTACCGGCAGCTTCACCAGCGGCTTCGTCGTGATGGCCGGGCTGGCCGTCGCGGGTGCGCTGCTGATGCTGCTGGTCCCGCGCGAACCCGCTCCCGCCGCGGCACCCGCGAACGCCGCCGCGGGCGAGCGGGCATGAGCGGGTCCGAGCGCGCCGACGCGGTCCGGTCCGCCGTCGGCGGGCTCGGCCGGTGGGTCTCCGAGCTGCGCTGGCCGGAGGTCCCCGCCGAGGTCCGGGAGCGGCTGCTGACCGTGCTCGTCGACTCCGTCGCGGTCACCGCGCTCGGGTCGCGGGCGCCCGAGCAGCGGGCGCTGGTCACCGCCTGGGATCCGCCGGAGGGCCCGGCACCGCTGTTCGGGACGGGCCGCACCACCTCGGTCGACGCCGCGGCCTGGCTGAACGCGATCGCCGCGGTGCGCCTCGAACTCGACGACGGTCACCGGCTCGCCGCGGGACATCCGGCCGCGCACGGCTTCCCCGCCGTGCTCGCGCTGGCCGCGCGGCGGGGCGCGAGCGGCGCCGAGCTGTGCGCCGCGCTGCTCGCCGCCTACGAGGTCGCCGCCCGGTTCGGCCGGGCCACCCGGCTGCGGCCGGGCACGCACCCGCACGGCAATTGGGGCGTCACCGGCGCGGCGGCGGGCTGCGCCCGGCTGCTGGGACTGGGCCCGGCGGAGACCGCCGTCGCGATCGACGCGGGCGGCGGGCTCCCCGTCGCCGGGCCGTTCTCCGCCGCGCTCGACGGCAACCCGGTCCGGGACGCGTGGGTCGGCGCCGCCAACCAGTCCGGCCTGGTCGCGGCCCGGCTCGCCGCTTCCGGTGGCGGGCACCTCACGGGTGTCGCCGCGGACGCGCTCGGCGACCTGCTCGGCGAGCTCGACCCGGCGGTGCTCGGCGCCGAGCAGGGGCGGCGCTGGGAGGTGCTCGGCGGCTACTTCAAGCAGCACTCCTCGTGCTCGTTCACCCACGCCGCCATCGACGTCGCGCTGTCCTTGCGGCAGCAGGTCGGGCCCGATCCGGATCAGGTGCTCGTCGAGATCCACTCGCTCGGGGCCGGGCTCGCCCGGACGGACTGGCCGACTCCGCTGGCAGCCCGGTTCTCGCTGCCGTACGTGGTCGCGACCGCGCTGCGCCGCGGGCGGGTCGGTCCGGCCGAGTTCGCGGCGGACGCGCTCGCCGACCCCGCCACGGCGGCGCTGGCCCGCCGCGTGACCGTCCGGGCGGCCCCGGACCTCGACGCCCGGCTGCCCGCCGAACGACCGGTCCGGCTCACGGTGTCCACATCGGACGGACGCATCGTCGCGGAGGCGCCGAACCCGATCGGCGACGCCGCGCACCACCCGTTCAGCGCCGACGACCGCGTCCGCGTCCTCGGCGACCTGCTCGGCGACACCGACGTGGTGGCCGGGGTCCGGGAGCGCTGCGCGGTGCTGCCGGACGCGGCCGACGCCGCGGCGGACCTGCGCGCGCTCGGCGCGCTCACCCACGCCCGATGAGGAGGAACGCCATGCTCGTCCAGGCCGTCACACCGATCGTCGTCGGACCGCAGGAGGTCGCCCGGCGCCAGGCCCGCTACGACGCGCTGTCCCCGGCGGGGGTGCGCGTGGTGCTGTCCGACCTGCCCCCGCACGGTCCGCGCGCCCTCAACACCGAACAGGACGTGCACCGCTCGACGGAGCTGGTCGCCGAGGCCTTGGCCGCGGCACCCGAGTGCGACGCCGTCCTCCCGGACTGCGTCCTCGACCCGGCGGTCCCCGCCGACGGCGGCACCATCGGCGGCCGTCCGGCCCTGGGCCTGCTCCGGCTCACGGTCGGCGCCGCCGTCGCCGCGGGCCACCGCATCGCCGCGGTCACCCGCAACGAGGCCATCGCGGCGGAACTCCACCGGCGCATCGCCGACTACGGCTGGGAGGGCTCGTTCCACGAGGTGGCGGTCCTGGACCTGACGGTCGACGACATCACCGACCCGGCCCGCTGGTCGGACGCGATGCGCGCACCGTTGGAACGAGCGGGCCGAGCAGGCGTCACAGCAGTGATCAACGGCTGCTCAGCCGTCGACACGACCACCCGCCCCGACAACGCCCCCTTGGTCCTGGACCCCATCAAAACCGCCCTGGGAGTACTAGGAGCCCTCGCCTAGGCGCTGTTCGGAGCAGTGCGCCGCCGAGCCCGCTCACCGGCCGTCGTGGCGGTACCCGACCACCGCCGGGTCGCCGGTGTCGGTGCGGCTGGTCCCGAAGGTCCGCGCCAAGGACCGGTGCAGCGGCACGGGACGCAGGACGACGCCGTCGAGGTAGGCGCGGCTCGCGGTCCGCACCGCCAGCCGGACCGCGGGCCGAGGACGAGGCAGTCCGTGGGTTTCCCGCAGGTTCGCGGGGCTGATCGCGGACAGGGCCTCGCGCCCGAACGGCCGGAGGCGGGCGGGCAGGACCCGGGCGGTGAAGTCCTCGCCCAGGGCGTCGGAGACCGCCCGGCCGGCCGCGCTCGGCGCGAATTCGCGACGCTCGTAGTCGAGTGCCCAGGCCCGCATGTCCTCGCGGGTGACGGGGATGTCGTGGAGGCGTTGCCGCTCGGCGACCGCGCGCCAGAACCGCCAGTGCGCCTCGAGCTCGGTCGGTGAGAAGGGCCGCGCGCCCAGGGCGGCGGCGATGTTCGCGGGGTCGAGGGCCAGGGTGCTCAACGTGTAGAGCGTGTCGTCGTTGCGGATCGGGAAGTGGGCGTGGATCTCGTTCATCCGCTCGATCCAGGCGATGCCCTCCGGCGAGTCCGGCCCGAAGTCGAGGAAGCGGCCGAAGAAGACGATGGTGTCGTCGTTGCGCAGCGCCGTGTTCCGGACGATGTCGCCGGTGCCGCGGCGCCACAGGATCCGGGCCATCGTCGGTACGGCGACCTGCTTCATGAACGCCACCGTGAACAGGGCGAGGACCAGGCGCCGGTCGCCGTGCAACGTCTGCAGGCTGGACCGGGTGATCTCGGTGTGGTCCGCGACCGGGTCGAGCCGGGCGATGCGCCGCCGCTCCAGGCCGCCGATCCGCCAGCTCCGTCGTGGTGTTCGGGCCGGGCCCGGTGCACTCTTCATCGAGCGGTCTCCGTCCTCGACGCATTATTGACACGGACTCGTGTCAACTTCACGATGCTATCCGACACGGCCTCGTGTCAAGATGAGGTCATGTCCCGCACCGTGACCCGACCGCACCGCGGCGTCAGCGCCGCGGACCGGACCGCCGCACGCCGTGCGCGCCTGCTCGCCGCGGGGCGCGACCAGATCGCCGAGAACGGCACCGCCGGCGTCTCCGTCGACGCGGTGTGCCGCCGGGCGGAGCTCACGAAGCGCTACTTCTACGAGAGCTTCGACGGCAGGGACGCCCTGCTGGTGGCGCTGTTCGACGAAGCGGTGTCGTCCCTGGGCGCGGCACTCGCCGAGGCGCTCAGTGCCGCCCCCTCGGCGTTCGAGCTGCGGGTGCGCGCAGCGGTGCGCGCCGTGCTCTCGACGCTGTCCGCGGACCGGGGGTGGTCGCGGTTGTGGGCAGAGGCGCATGCGCACCCGGCCCTGCGGGGGCGCCGCAACGCCGCGCTCGACGGGTTCGTCGCGGTCCTGTCCGACGAGCTGGCCGGGCCCGGCGGCGGAGCCCAGGACCCGGCGACCACCCTGCTGGTCCTCGTCGCGGGGGTCACCGAGCTCGTCGAGCGGCGCCTGCGCGACGACCTGGACATCGGCGACGACGCGCTCGTCGACCAGCTCGTCCTGATCGGCGTCGCGGCGTGCGCCCCGCTACGGCCCGATGGCGCCGGACGCGATCAGGACGGGTAGAGCCGCAGCTCGCGACGGCCGTCCAGGTCGACCTCGACCACGGCCCGGCCCCGCGCGTCGGCGGTGACCTCGTCCGCGCACGCGCCCGCGACCCGGTACGCCGAACCCGGCACGAGCCGGTCCACCGCGAGCACCGTCCGGACCGGGCCCGCTCCCGGGCGGAGGACGAGGTCGAGCGCACGACCGTCGGTCACAGCCCGGGCGACGAGCACGTCCGGGTAGGCGGCCTCGGCCAGCCGCGGTCCGGTGCGCCACGCCTGCGGGACTCCTCCGTGGCCGAGCAGGTCCCGCAGCGCGTGCTGCCTGCCGAACCGGCCGAGGACCCCGTAGAAGTTGACCATCGGCGACGCGTCGGCGAAGCGGCGGGAACCGTTGCGCTCCTCGACCGGCTCCCGTTCCGCCAGCAGCGCGGCGGCCGCGTCGGCCATCTCGCCGTCGCCGATCTCGCGGGCCGCCATCGTGATCGCGACCTGGGCGAAGGTGTCCCGGCCGAGCCGGTAGGAGCCGACGTCCACCCGGTTCGACGCACGGGGAGGCAGGGCGGGGACCCCGTCGCGCAGGGTGAGCTCGTTGCGCCGCAGCAGCCACCACGCCCGCTGCGCGAGGTCGGGGAAGGCCGCGTGCATCCAGTAGACGGTGTTGAGCTGCACCGCCGTGCCCGACCAGAAGTTCCACGACAGCCCCAGGTGGCGAGCGCGGACGCCCACGATGCGGCCGTCGGGTCGCAAGAACTCGTGCTCGTAGGAATGCCGGAGCCGTTCGCGCAGGTCCTCGACGTGGTCCGTCCCGTGGGCGCGATCGTGGCCGAGCATCGCGTTGATCCCGAAGGCGTTGCAGACGGTGTAGACCCAGTTCGGCTCGCAGGGGATGAGCGCGTAGTCCGACCGGCGCATGCCGTCGTGGATCTGCCGCGCGACGGCGTGGTGGTCGTACGGGTACGCCTCGTCGGCGGACCAGCGATAGGTGAGCGCGCCCGGTTCCGCGTAGCGCAGGTCGTTGAGCAGCGCGTAGAGGCCGAGCATCGTGCCGTGCCAGCCGGTCAGCATGATGTTCTCGTCGGTGGCCAGCGGGTCGCGCGTGGTCGAGAGGTTGCCCCAGAGGTTCTCCGTCCGCCAGTAGCCCCACACGCGGCGGTCGAGCATCTTCTCGATCGCGTTGCGCTGGGCCTCGGCCAGGTAGCCGGAGAAGGCGGGGGTGCGGGTGTACTGCGACATCGCCAGGCCGGTGCCGAGCGAGGTCAGCTGGTACCGGAGCGCGCCCTCGCGGTACTGCTCCAGGACGATGAACCCGTCGAACCTGTCGAGCGGCTGCAGGGCGACGTCGAGCGCGTAGCGCAAGTGCGCCAGATCCTCCGGGGAGCTCTCCCGCACCGGCGGGCCCGATTCGAGGTCGGGCGGGCCGCTGACGACGAACGACGTCCGCGCGAGTTCGGCGTTCAGCACCGACCGTCGCCGGTGCCGGCCACGATGCCGCACGAGGTGCGCGGCGAGCGAGAGCGCCAGCGCGGCCACCGGCAGGGCCGGTACCAGGTATGCCGCCGCACCGGCGACCTCCCGCGACGAGACCGTGAGCGCCGCGACCGCCGCGCCCGCCACCCACACCAGCGGCGGCAGCACGACCGGCCCCGCGTACCACCACAGCGCCAGGGACAGCACGAACGCGACGGCGGTCAGCGCCGCCGCCGCGAACGACCCGTCGAGCAGGAAACCCCCACCCGGCAGGGCCAGCCCGTGGCCGAAGGCGACCGCCGCGGGCCCGGCGCCGAGCCACCCCGGCAGAGATCCGGCCAGCCACACCACGGCGTAGGCCGCCAGCGCCCGTCGCATTCGTCGCGCCGTCACCGGGCCGAACGCGGGCACGTCGGGCAGCAGCACGGTGACGGCCCGGTCTCCGTCCCGCGTCGCCGCGGGCTCTCCGGCGGGAATCGGCGCGCTCATCGGCTTCCTCCGGTCTGCAGGCGGGGCATGGGGCGGCGAGCCGGGGGTGCGAAGGGGGTCGGCGGCGGCGCCGCCGAAGGGCGCAGCCGGAACCACAGCTCACGCACGTGAGCGACCACCAGGGCCAGAGCGACGCAGCACGCCATCACGGTCCTCCTCGTCGTCCGGGGAACTTCGACAGCCTGATGTTGAAACGGTGCCGTGTCAACTATGCTCGGCCCATGTACCCAATGGGAGCGCCGGGCGCGGCGCTCGTCGTCGTGCTGGCCGCCGCCGCCGCGGTCGGAGCGGTCCGCCTCATCGCGGGGCGGCGGATCGACACCGTCTGGACCACCCGGGAGGCCGACGCGGCGCACCTGGTGATGAACCTGGCCATGGCCGTGATGTTCACGTCGCTGTGGGGATCGACGGCACGGTCGTGGGTCCTCGCCGTCGTGGTGGCCGGGATGCTCGGCATCGGCGTAGCCCTGGCCCGGCCGCCCGCGGGGCCGGGGCGCCGGGCCGGACTCACCAACCACCTGATCGCCTTCGCCGCCATGGGCCTGGCGGTGCTCGTCGGCCACTCCCCGGGGCACGCCCACGGGCACGACGGGGCTCCCGGCGGAGCCGTGTCCGTGGTCGTCGTCCTGCTCGCGGCCTGGTTCGCCGTCGATCTCGTCGCCACGGTCGTCGTCGCCGTCGTGGGGCCGCCGGCCCGGTTGCTCCCGGCCGGCCTCGCGCCTCCGGCCGGCCGAGACCGCACGGCGCTGCGGGTGGCTTCCTTCCCGCACGCGGTGATGGCCGCGGCGATGACCGCGATGCTCCTGGCCGTGCTGTGACCACGGCGATGAGCGGAGTCCGACGCCGGGTCGTCCGGGGTGATCCCGCTCGATCGGCCGCCCGCGCCGTCGTCCTGCACGAGACGTTCGGCGGCGAGTCCGGGCGAAACACTCGTTGGTCGGCGCGAATGCGAAACGGCGCCCCTCCCGAGTTCGGGAATGGGCGCCGCGCTTGCCGGTAGTGCTCGGAGCGGGCGACGGGAATCGAACCCGCGTAGCCAGTTTGGAAGACTGGGGCTCTACCATTGAGCTACGCCCGCATGCCTGGTCAGGACGTTCCTCGATGGTGCACCGAAAGGCATCGAGTTCGATGTCTTCGACGGTGATCGCCGGGGTGTTTCCGACCTTGCGTGCCCTAGCTTAACCGGTCGCGATAGGCTCTCCGCAACGCACCCGTGCGGTCGGGGTGCGTTGCAGGTGGGACGGGGTGTGGCGCAGTTTGGTAGCGCACTCGCTTTGGGTGCGAGGGGTCGTGGGTTCAAATCCCGCCACCCCGACGGTCCTCCGGGAGGCGTGGTCGTGCGGCCGCGCCTCCTTTTTGCGTTCCGGCCCCGGGCGACGGAGATCACGCAACGTGATTCCTGCGGGTGATCCGTTCGGCATTCGGTAACGGCCGGCAGCGGCCGGTCGATTTCGTGGGCGTGCACGTTCACGTTGCTGTGTCGAGGGTCGCGCGACGCGTCCGGCTGCCCGCCTTGCTGGTGGGGGTGCTGTTGATGCTCGCGGTGGTGCTGCTGATCGGGGTGTCGCTGTTCGTCGACGGACCCGGCAGGCAGATCGTCCCGCCGACGGTGGGGATCGGGACGGCGGTGATTCCGACACCGCTGGGCTCGGCGGCCGTGCCGGCCGTGGGCGGTGCGGGTGACGTGGTCGGTGAGGCGGTGTTCTCGGCCCGCGGGGCGCGCTGAGGCAACCCCCGGCCCGGCCTCGGTCTCGCCTGGGCAATAGACTCGGAGGTCAGCCCGGCGTCGCCGGAGTGCACCCGATGTGGGGTCGCGCTCCCGCCGGCACCGCCGGGGTCCGAAGCACGTTCGCACTAGGAGACCACGTGAAGAGCACCGTCGAGCACCTGAGCCCGACGCGCGTACGGATCAACGTCGAGGTGCCGTTCGACGAGCTCAAGCCGAACTTCGACCGCGCGTACAAGGCACTCGCCAACCAGGTCCGCATTCCGGGCTTCCGGCCGGGCAAGGTTCCCGCCCGCGTGCTGGAGAGCCGCATCGGCCGCGGTCCCGTGCTCGACGAGGTCGTCAACGAGGCGGTTCCGGCCAAGTACATGGAGGCCATCAACGGCACCGAGGTCCGCACCCTCGGGCGTCCGGAGATCGAGGTCACCAAGATCGAGGACGGGGACCAGATCGAGTTCACCGCCGAGGTCGATGTGCGCCCGGAGATCACCGTTCCGGCGTTCGGTGAGCTGTCCGTGTCGGTGGACGACGTCGAGACGACCGAGGACGAGGTGCAGGAGCAGCTCGACGAGCTGCGCGCCCGCTTCGGCACGCTGACCGGTGTCGAGCGCCCGGCCGAGCAGGGCGACTTCGTCAGCATCGACCTGTCGGCCACGGTCGACGGCGAGGACGTCGAGGAAGCGCGCACCAGCGGCCTGTCCTACGAGATCGGTTCCGGCCAGCTCATCGAGGGCATCGACGACGCGCTGATCGGTGCGTCCGCGGGTGACACCAACACCTTCACCACCAAGCTGGTGGCCGGCGAGTACGCGGACCGCGACGCCGAGGTGACCGTCACGCTGGACACCGTCAAGGAGCGGCACCTGCCGGAGGCGGACGACGAGTTCGCCCAGATGGCCAGCGAGTTCGACACCGCCGAGGAACTGCTCGCCGACCTGCGGGAGCGCCTGGCCCGCGTCAAGCGGATGCAGCAGGGCATGCAGGCGCGGGACAAGGTCCTCGAAGCGCTGCTGGAGACCGTCGAGGTCCCGCTGCCGGAGAACGTGGTGGCGTCCGAGGTCGAGGTGCGCGAGCACGACGCGATCCACCCGTTCGACCACGACGAGGCCAAGTTCGCCGAGTGGCTGGAGTCGCAGGGCCAGACCCGCGAGCAGTTCGACGCGGAGACCCGCGAGGAGGCGGAGAAGGCGGTCCGCACCCAGCTGGTGCTGGACACGATCGCCGATGCCGAGAACGTGTCGGTCTCCGACAACGAGCTCACCGAGCGGATCATCTACCAGGCCCAGCGCTTCGGCGTCAGCCCGGACCAGTACGTCCAGCAGGCGCAGCAGTCGGGCCAGCTCGGCGCGATCTACGCCGACGTGCGGCGCAGCAAGGCGCTGTTCTCGGTCGTGCGGCAGGCCACTGTGGTCGACGGCTCCGGCAGCGAGCTCGACCTGGACGAGCTGTTCGGCTCGCAGGACGACGACGGTGCTCCGGAGGTCGTGCAGGGCGAGGTCGAGCAGGCCGAGTCCTCCGACGAGACCGCGGGTTCCACCGCGGCCGCGAAGTCGGAGTGACGACTCTTTCGCGGTGATTTCGCTGTGAGCAGAAGGAATCCGCGAGCGGCGAGAGCAATGCACAAGCTCTGAGCGAACGTGGGCGGTACCGGGAAGCTGGTGCCGCCCACGTTCGTTAGGGTCGGTTGCAAGCGGATCACCGGAAACGGAACAAGCCAAGGCATTCCCAGCGGTCCGGCGGCCGGCGAACGGTGTGGCCGGGTCCATTGTGGAAGCCCTCATCGTGGAAGAAGGCAGGGGAGACGTGACGCAGCACCTGACTGTTCCGGCGTCGGACACGACGCCGCACATGCGGTCGACGAACGGGCTCTCGCTCAACGACTCGGTTTACGAGCGCTTGCTGCGGGAGCGGATCATCGTCCTCGGCTCTCAGGTCGAGGACACCATGGCCAACCAGATCTGCTCGCAGCTGCTCCTGCTGGCGGCCGAGGACCCGGAGCGGGACATCTCGCTCTACATCAACTCGCCGGGCGGTTCGGTCACCGCGGGCATGGCGATCTACGACACCATGCAGCTGATCAAGCCGGACGTGGCCACCGTCGCGATGGGCTTCGCTGCGTCGATGGGCCAGTTCCTGCTCTCCGCCGGTGCGCGGGGCAAGCGCTTCACGCTGCCGCACGCGCGGATCATGATGCACCAGCCGTCGGCGGGCCTGGGTGGTACGGCCTCCGACATCGCGATCCAGGCCGAGGTGTTCTCCAAGCACAAGCGGGAGATGGCGGAGCTGATCGCGGCGCAGACCGGGCAGACCGTGGAGAAGATCACGGCCGACTCCGACCGGGACCGCTGGTTCACCGCCGAGGAGGCCCGCGACTACGGCTTCGTGGACCACGTCGCCACCGCAGCCAACCTGCCCAGCTGACCGCGCGCCCGGACCTAGTAACGAGGAGTCACCTGTCGTGAGCTCATTCCAGCTTCCGCAGTCCCGGTACGTGCTGCCCTCCTTCGTCGAGCGCACCGCGTACGGGGTGAAGGAGTCGAACCCGTACAACAAGCTGTTCGAGGAGCGCATCGTCTTCCTCGGCGTCCAGGTCGACGACGCGTCGGCCAACGACGTGATGGCGCAGCTGCTGTTCCTGGAGTCCGACGATCCGGATCGCGAGATCCAGATCTACATCAACTCGCCGGGTGGTTCGTTCACGGCCCTGATGGCCATCTACGACACCATCCAGTACGTCCGCCCGGACGTGCGCACGATCTGCCTGGGCCAGGCGGCGTCGGCCGCGGCCGTCATCCTGGCGGCGGGCACCAAGGGCAAGCGGCTCGCGCTGCCGAACTCGCGGATCCTGATCCACCAGCCGTCTACCGAGGGCATCTACGGCCAGGTCTCCGACTTGGAGATCCAGGCCAACGAGGTGCAGCGGATGCGGGACCTGATGGAGTCCACCCTCGCCACGCACACCGGCAAGGAGAAGGACCAGGTCCGCCAGGACGTGGAGCGCGACAAGATCCTGACCGCCCAGCAGGCCCAGGAGTACGGGATCGTCGACGAGGTCCTGCCCTACCGCAAGCTCTCCGCCCAGTCCTGACCTGCTTCGATCTTGTTCTGCACTGGTGACCGGGCAGCGGAACCTCAGCCGCCTTCTCGCCGCGGGGCCGACGTCCCGAGTGGCTCCGCCACCGGGGAGGTCGCCGTCCTCGCGAGAAGGCGGCTGAGCACCCGCGAAGGTCCCGGTCGCGCGGACGGTCACTGCTCAGCGGCTTCGCCGCGGGCAGGGCGTCGGCGACCGGCGGCGCCGGCGGGTGCGGAACTCGATCTGGGCAACGGGATTGGTGGCAGGCCGTCGCGGGAGCGTTCCGGAGAATGGGATGCTGTGCGGGGCGGCACGCCGGGCGGTCGCGACACGCCGGACGGTGGCCTCGGCGACCACCGCGCCCGGTGCATGCCGGAGACTGGCAGGTAGCGGAGTCTGCGAGTCTCCCCGAATTCGGGGAGCGGCAGGTACCGTCGGTACGAGCACATACGGTCAGGCACGTCACCGGACGGCGTGCCGGAGGGGACGGGGTCAGCGGTCATGGCACGTATCGGTGACGGCGGCGACCTGCTGAAGTGCTCCTTCTGCGGGAAGAGCCAGAAGCAGGTGAAAAAACTCATCGCCGGCCCCGGCGTGTACATCTGCGATGAGTGCATCGATCTCTGCAACGAGATCATCGAAGAGGAACTGGCCGAAGCCGGTGAGGTCAAGCTCGACGAGCTGCCGAAGCCGACGGAGATCCACGAGTTCCTGGACCAGTACGTCATCGGGCAGGACCCGGCGAAGCGCAACCTGTCGGTAGCGGTCTACAACCACTACAAGCGCATCCAGATGGGTGAGCGCACGCGCGACAGCCGCGAGGAGAACGTCGAGCTCGCGAAGTCGAACATCCTGATGCTGGGCCCCACCGGTTGTGGGAAGACCTACCTGGCGCAGACGTTGGCGAAGATGCTCAACGTGCCGTTCGCGATCGCCGACGCCACCGCGCTGACCGAGGCGGGCTACGTCGGCGAGGACGTCGAGAACATCCTGCTCAAGCTCATCCAGGCGGCCGACTACGACGTCAAGCGCGCCGAGACGGGCATCATCTACATCGACGAGGTCGACAAGATCGCCCGCAAGAGCGAGAACCCGTCGATCACCCGCGACGTCTCCGGTGAGGGCGTGCAGCAGGCGCTGCTGAAGATCCTGGAGGGGACGACGGCGAGCGTGCCGCCGCAGGGCGGTCGCAAGCACCCCCACCAGGAGTTCATCCAGATCGACACGACGAACGTGCTGTTCATCGTGGCCGGCGCGTTCGCCGGGCTGGAGAAGATCGTCGAGGACCGGGTCGGCAAGGCCAGCGTCGGCTTCGGCGCGCAGCTGCGCTCGAAGGAGGAGGCGAACTCCGCGGACCGGTTCTCCGAGGTGCTGCCCGAGGACCTCATCAAGTTCGGCCTGATCCCCGAGTTCATCGGCCGGCTGCCCACGGTGGCCAGCGTGACGAACCTGGACAAGCCGTCGCTGGTGCAGATCCTCACCGAGCCGCGCAACGCGCTGATCAAGCAGTACAAGCGCCTGTTCGAGATGGACAACGTCGAGCTGGAGTTCACCCGCACGGCGCTGGAGGCGGTCGCCGACCAGGCGATCCTGCGCGGCACGGGCGCGCGCGGCCTGCGTGCGATCTTGGAGGAGGTGCTGCTGCCGGTGATGTACGACATCCCCAGCCGCACCGACGTCGCGAAGGTCGTCATCACCGAGCAGACGGTGCGGGAGAACGTCAACCCGACGATCGTGGCCAGGCAGAACACCCGGCGGGAGCGCCGCGAGAAGTCCGCCTGATGGCAACGCTGCCGCCGTCCCCCTCGTGGGGCGGCGGCAGTTCTCTTCGCAGGCTCGAGTTCAGGCGGAGTGGCGCGGGTTCGTGCTCGCGGGAAACGTCCGGGTGTCCCGCAAGCGGGTGAGCCGCAGGCGCGCGATCCGCGCATTCCCCAGCGGTGTCCGCGGCCATGCATGATCATGCTCATCGGAGAGTCGTCCGATTCGAGCATGCCCAGGGAGTGGCCCGATGAGCGAGCTGCACGTGCTGCTGGTGCCGGGCGATTCGAGGACCGGTCCGTGGCACTGGCAGCAGTGGCTGGCGGCGCGGCTGCCCGATGCGGGCGCGGTCGTGACCACCTGCCCGCCCGCCGCGGAATCGCACGACCCGATCGCCGCGCTGCGGGTGCGGCTGGCCCGCACACCCCCGGAAGCGGAACTCGCGGTCGTCGCGCACCGCGGCGGTGCCGCGTCGTGGCTGCGGCACGCGGCTACCCTGGGGGCGCGGCGGTCGGCGGCCGAAGGAGTCCGCCGGGCCGATCGGGTGCTGCTGGTCGCGCCGGACGCCCAGGCGCGGACGCCGGGAACGCGGGCGGACGTGCCGGGTGAACCGGACGCGCCGGCGCTGCGCGAAGCGGGCGGCCCGACCCGGATGGTCGTCGGAGCCGACGACCCGGCGTCATCGGTGCGCGCGGCGCACGCGCTGTCCCACCGGTTGCGGGTCGAACTCGACGTGCTCGCCGACGGCCGAGGGCTGGACACGGCCGCGGGTTACGGGCCGTGGCCCGCGCTGCTGCGCTGGGTGCTGTACGGCTCGGTGCCGGTGGCGGACCGGTTCGGCTCCGCGCCGCGCGCGGCGGGTTGGTCGCCGGTGCCGGAGGGCGTCGGCTGACCGGTCCACCGCGGACCGGCGGCGGCCACCGGGCCGGAGCGCTCACAGGTCGCGCGATCACAAGACGGTCCACCCGGGATTCCTGGTTCGGGGTGGTGAGCTCTCCGTGGTGCAGGGGGCTTCCGGTAGCGCCGGTGGCCATTGGCACGATGAACGGTTCGGGGAGAACGAAGCGGAGGTGCCATGCAGCGCGGGGAGCCGCGGAAAGTCCCGATGCCCGACAGGCGGACCTTGCTCACTTCCGGCCTGGTCGGAGCAGGTGCGCTGGGGCTGGGGCTGAGCAGCGACTCCGGGGGCGCGGTGATGCCGCCGCAACCCGTGCCACTGGCGAAGCAGACCAACGTGTCGGTCGAGACCGTGCACTCGCAGGCGCGCAACCGCGAAGTGGACCTGGTCACGATGTACCCGAGCGGAGTGCCCCGCGCCGGGCTGCCCGTGTGCCTGCTGCTGCACGGCCGGTTCGGTGACGCTCGCAGGTCCTCCGGTGGGGTGCCCGCCTGGTTGAGCTCGTCGGTGAAGGCGGGCAAGGTGCCGCCGTTCGCGATCCTCGCCGTCGACGGCGGCGGCAACAGCTACTGGCACCAGCGGTCCGGGGACGATCCGATGTGGATGTTGCTGGACGAGGTGCCCCGCTGGCTGGGGGAGCGCGGACTCGGCGGGCGGGACGGCCAGCCGTTCGCCGTGGCGGGCATCTCGATGGGCGGTTTCGGGGCGCTGCTCTACACCCGCCGCCGCAACGAGCTCGACAGCCCGGTCAACGCGACCGCGGTGGTGTCGCCCGCGCTGATCACCAGCTGGCCGGAGATGGCGCGTCGGCGCGCGTTCCTCGACGAGGCCGAGTGGAGCGCGATCGACCCCATGCGCCACATCGCCGCGCTGGAGGACGTGCCGCTGGGGGTGTGGTGCGGCACGCGGGACAGGTTCATCAGCGGGACGCGCAAGTTCGTGCGGAAGGCCAAGCCCGAAGTGGCGTCGGTGAAGACCCCCGGCGGCCACAACAGCCGCTACTACCGGTTCGCGCTACCGGAGGTCGTCGACTTCATCGGCGGCTACGCCCCGGACACCGCTGATCACGGGTGAAGTCTCGGTCGCGCTGCGTTGGTGTCCGGGTGGCGGAACCTCAGCGTTCTTCTCGCTGCGGGATCTTTTTCCCGAGTGGCTCCGCCACGAGAGAAAAAGCTGTACTCGTGAGAAGACGACTGAGAACCCGCTGCGGTGCCGGTGGGCAGGGTGGTCGCCGCTCAGCGGCTTCGCCGCTGACAGGACACGGATGACAGGAGTGTCGTCCTGCCTGGCGTTTCCTACGAGACCGAGGTCGGGGTTCGTTCGGTGATCCGGTGGGTTCCGGTGTAGACGTTCATGGAGGTTCCGCGCAGGAAGCCGACCAGGGTCATGCCCTGCTCCTCGGCCAGTTCGACCGCCAGCGAGGACGGCGCGGAGACCGCGGCCAGCGCGGGGACTCCGGCCATGGCGGCCTTCTGCACCAGCTCGAACGAGGCGCGGCCGGAGACCATGAGGACGCAGCCTTCGAGCGGCACGCGGCGTTCCAGCACGGCCCAGCCGAGGACCTTGTCCACGGCGTTGTGCCTGCCCACGTCCTCCCGGCACACCAGCAGCCCGCCCTCGGAGTCGAACAGCGCGGCGCCGTGCAGGCCGCCGGTGGAGTCGAACACCTTCTGCGCCGCGCGCAGCCGGTCCGGCAGGTCCGCGAGCGTCTCGGGGCTGATCAGCAGCGGGTCCTGGGCGGGGGAGTGGCGGGTGCTCAGCCGCACCGAGTCCAGCGCGGCCTTCCCGCACACCCCGCAGGACGAGGTGGTGTAGAAGTTGCGCTCGATCGAGGTGTCCGGCGGTTCGACGCCGGGCGCGAGCAGCACGTCGAGCACGTTGTAGGTGTTGCGCCCGTCCGGTCCGGGGCTGTCGCAGTAGCGGGCGCTGCGCACGTCCTCCCGGTCTGCGATGACGCTCTCGGTGAGCAGGAAGCCGTGGGCGAGCTCGATGTCGTTGCCGGGGGTGCGCATCGTGACCGACAGCGCCCGGCCGTCGATGCGGATCTCCAGCGGCTCCTCGGCGGCCAGGGTGTCCGGCCGGGTGCGGGACCCGTTCTCGGTCACGCGGAGCACTGGTCGGCGGACGGTGACTCGTCCCATCGCGGCCTCCTCGGTCGGCGCTGCTCGGATGCCGTGGACCAGTATGCGCCGCCTGCGGTGGCCTCCAGCGGGTGCGGTCCGGGCGTCGGATCGGAGCGGTGGGCTGATCGGGTCGTGCTGCTCCATTCGGGTGTGAGGTGGGTGTGCTCGCGCGGAACCTTCCGGATCGGTCGGTGCGGGTCGCTAGGGTCTCGCCCGGAAAGCCGGATGCGCGCGGTGCGCCCGCGCAACCCCGCCAGCAACAGCAAGGACCTCGATGCCCGACAGCAGTGCACAACCCCGCCTGAGCCTCCGCTTCGTCGAGTCGGACGTGCCCATCCAGGAACCCGTCACGAAGTTCGGCGGCCAACCGGTGTGGCTGCAGGCCCCGGCGTGGCCGATGTCCGCGGCCCTCGGCAGGCCGATGCGCTTCCTCGGGCAGATCCGGCTGCCCGGCGAGCAGGTGCGGCTGGCGTACCTGTTCCTGACCGAGGACTACCCGGAGGACGACGAGGACGTCGTGGACACCTTCGAGCCCGACGGCGGGGAGAACGCGTTCTTCGCGCAGCCCGGTGAGCCCGCGGAGTTCTACCCGGTCGCGACGATCGCGAAGGGGCCGACGTTCGGCCCGGACCACCGGGTGGAGACCGAGCCGTTCGACGGTGAGGTCGACGTGGACGACTTCGCCACCAGGCTTTTCGGCGCTCCCCAGTGGTTGCAGGGCGACGAGTCGCCCGGCGAGCCGTTCCGGTTCATCGGCCAGTTCGACACCGCGGGCGACCTGCCGTTCGACGTGAACTTCGGCGATGCCGGGGTGGGGTACGCGTTCCTCGACGAGTCCACCGGGCAGGGGCGCTTCCTCTGGCAGTGCAGCTGATCGCCGCGGCCGGAGCCGCCGGGTGTGGTCGCTGGCCGCACCGGGTACGGCTCCGGCATGGCACGAGACCGGCTCGACGAGTACCGGGGCAAGCGGGACCTGGCGAAGTCGGGCGAACCGTCCGGTGGGGCCGCGGCAGCGCGCTCGCGCTTCGTGGTGCAGCGCCACGAAGCGTCGACGACGCACTTCGACTTCCGGTTGGAGGTCGGTGACGTCCTCAAGTCGTGGGCGGTGCCGAAGGGGCCGTCGACGGATCCGGGGCAGAAGCGGCTAGCCACCCCCACCGAGGACCATCCGCTGGACTACGCGTCCTTCGAGGGCGTCATCCCGGAGGGATACGGGGCGGGCACCGTCGTCGTGTGGGACACCGGGACGTACCGGAACCTGACCGAGCACCGCGGCACGCCGATCGACGTGGCCGACGCGCTCGAACGCGGGCACGTGAAGGTGCGGCTGGACGGCTCGAAGCTCACCGGCGCCTTCGCGCTGACCCGCACGCCGATGCGCGGCCGGGAGCAGTGGCTGCTGGTGAAGGTCGACGACGAAGGCGCCGACCGCGGCGGCGATCCGGCTCGCCCGGAGTCGGTGCTCAGCGGGCGCACCAACGACGACCTCGCCGCCGACGCCGACCGGGAGCGCTGAGCCCGGCGGACGACGCGCAACCGTGGAGGTCGAGCGCAGGAGCTTCGAACTCGCCCACCCGGACAAGGTGCTGTACCCCGACGCGCGCTCCGAGCGGGACGTCGCCGGTACTACCGGCGGATCGCCCCTCGGACGGCGTGGGTTCGGAGGCCCGGAAAGCCGATCCCTGGGCCGATCTGCGCGAGCACCGCGCCGACTTCGGGCGGCTGCCGGAGTCGGCGGGCTCGGATCACTCGACGTAGGAAGTGCGGTCCGAGTGCAGGGCGTGCTGCGCCCGGCGCAGCCGGTCGTACATGTCGGGCCGCAACAGCGCCCTCGCCTGCACGGCCGGGACGAACCGGAAGCGGGTGATCTCCGGATCCGAGATCCGCAGCGCCTCGACGCTGTCCGGGTGCAGCCGCCCGCCGTCGAAGATGAACAGCAACTGGTCGTCCCACGGGCCGTGCGGACGGACCCAGTCGATCAGCAGCGGACGGCCGACCGACAGATCCAGGCCCAGCTCCTCGTTCACCTCGCGCACCGCGGCGCGGCGAGGTGATTCGTTCGCCTCGGCCATCCCGCCGGGCAGGTCCCAGAAGTCCTTGTAGCTCGGGTCGACCAGCAGCACGTGGTCGTGCCGGTCGCGCACCAGCACGTCGGCGGCGACCCGCTTGCGGGCCTGCCGGGCGTTGCCCTGCGCGAGGTGGGCGTCCTGCGCGGAACTCGGTTCCAGACGCCCCCTCCTCAAGCGGAGTCGCGGAGCGGGTACGCGGCGCGGGCGGCGAAGAAGTCGGCCACGCCGGGAACCCGGTGGTGCGGCAGCAAAGAAGTGGCCAGCGCGTCGAGCCTGTCGTGCACGCGCGCCGACGACAGCGCGCTCGCCTCGACGAGCACCGTCGTCCCGGTATCCGCGGCCTCGTCGTGCCTGCCCGCGTCGGAGAGCACCTGCGCCAGCGCCAGCAGGCTCAACGCCCGGCTGCGCACCCGGTCGGACGGCCGCAGCTGCACGGCTTCGCGGGCGTGCAGCTCCCCGCGGCGCAGGTCGCCGAGGCTGCGCCAGCACTCGGTGGTCTCGCTGGCCAGCGAAGCGTGGTCGAACGGGGCGATCCACGGGCAAGTGTCGTCGGTGCGCGCCAGGCGCTCCTGGGCGAAGGCGAGCTGGTGCTCGGTGCCCGTGCGATCGCCCTGCGCCGCTAAAGCCCTCGCGTGCAGCGCGTGCAGCCGCGTCACGAGACGGCCGGTGCCCTCGGTGTTCATGGTGTGGGTGAGCCCGTTGAGCGCGTAATCCGCGGCGACCTTCGCCTGGCGCATCTCCGTCGACAAGTGCGACAGCGACGCGCAGACGTTCGCCACCAGCGCGTGGTTGGCGGCGGCCGAGGCGAGCCGGTACCCGGTGAGGAAGTGCTCCCGCGCGGGCACGTCGTTGCCGCTGTCGTGCGCCATCCACCCGGCGAGCTCGATCATCGAGGCCGCCGCGGACAGCACGTCCGCGTCGTCCTGCTTCTGCTGCACCAGCGGCATCACGACGGTGTTGAAGTAGTGCCGGACGGTCTCGTAGAGGTTGCCGCCACCGACCCGCCGGTCAGCGGACTGGAACGAGGCCGATACGACCCGGATCGCCTCGACGCTGGTGGCGGGCAACCCGTTGCCCGGAGCCGGCGGCGGCGCGGGCGCGCCCCTGGGGCGGAATCCGAGGGTGGCGTCGTCGGCCGCTCCCAGCACCGCGCGCAACGCGGCGCGGTAAGCGGCGGTCGGCCAGCGCACCGCGCCGCGCTCCCACTTGGCCACGTGGTGCGCGTCGAGGTCGTAGCGGTGGCCCGTCGTCTCCAGCAGGTAGCCGTTGACCGCCGCGGCGAGTTCCGCGCGGGACAGCGGTTCGCCGGGAGCCAAGCGCGAGGGCTGCGCTTCCCGGGCGCGGCGGAGCCGTTCGTTGCGCTCCGGCCGACGCCGATCGTGGGGGGTGCGGGACATGTTGATCAGCCTCCCAACGGATACAGAGTGTATCCACTCAATTCCGCACAGTCGCCGATCTTGCCTCAAGTTGCCCTGAACGGCCCCGGCGGGTACGCCAACCGCCGAGGCCACCGGTTGTTTCGGCACGTTCCCCGGGTTGCCCCGCGGTGCTCCCTGTTGTGCCGTCGCGGGCGTGCCGATGCTTGGAGGTATGCGGCGACGAGGTGACCGGCCGGTCCGGGTGACCGATGTCCACGACGGACGTGACCACTTCGTGGGGGATGTCGAAATGGCAGCGGGACTGGCCGGGGGGCGAGGGCAATACCGGGCGCTGTGCGGGCTGGTCGTGCTGACCGCGGAGATGTCGCGGCCATCGGCCCACCCGTGCCCCTGGTGCCTCGCGACGCTTCCGCGTCCCGCTCGCCGCACCACCGGTGTTCTGAGCAATCTGCTGGGACACCGGATGCCGGCCCGATCGTCGTGCCGCGGCACGCTGTCCCCCCGCGGGACGACGATCGGGCCCGATCGGCACAGGCGGTGACCTCACACGCGCGCCCCGCCTGTGCCGATCTCTCCCTTGGGGGTGACGGCTCGTTTTGCTATGGGGTCGGGTGGCGGAACCTCAGCTGCTTCCTCGCGAGGAAGCAGCTGAGAACCCGCGGGTGAGGGCTTTTCGACGTGGGCTATGTGCTTCGCACATACAGGCACGGCCTTCGGCCGCCAGGCAGGCTTGCTTCGCAGCCCACGGCACGGCTTCGCCGCTAGACACGGCCTTCGGCCGCAAGGCAGGCGGGACTTCGTCCGCCCACTGCACGGCTTCGCCGCAAAGGCATGGCATTTGGCAGCAAGGCGGACTTTGCTTCGTTCGTCCGCTGCACGGCCTTTGGCCGTTAGGCGGTGCGTTGTTGTTGTGGGGAGGTCGCGCGGTGGTGGGTGTCGCCGCGCGACCTGCCTGGGTCAGTCGGTGGCTCGTTCGAGGCGGATTGTGATTGCCTTGGAGACGGGGGTGTTGGACTTCTCGGCTACTGAGCCCAGTGGTACCAGCGGGTTCGCTTCCGGGTAGTAGGCGGCGGCGCAGTCGCGGGCCGTGGGGTAGGCGACGATGCGGAACCGCTCCGCGCGTCGTTCCTCCACAGTGGACTCACCGTCGGGGCCGGGTTCGCCGGGCCACTCGGAGACGAGGTCCACCAGGTCGCCGTCGGCGAAGCCGAGCGCGGCGATGTCCTTCTCGTTGACCATGACCACGCGGCGGGCGTCCTCGATGCCGCGGTAGCGGTCCGAGAGCCCGTAGATCGTGGTGTTGTACTGGTCGTGGCTGCGCAGCGTCTGCAGCAGCAGCCTGCCCTCCGGCAGCACCAGCGGCTGCGGCTCGTTCACCGTGAAGTTCGCCTTGCCGGTGTCGGTGGTGAACGTGCGGCTGTCCCGCGGCGGGTGCGGCAGCACGAAACCGTCCGGTTCGCGGACCTTCGCGTTGTAGTCGGTGCAACCGGGCACGACCTCGGCGATGTGCCTGCGCACCGCGTCGTAGTCCTTCTCGAACTCCTCCCAGCGCACCGGATGCCCGTCGCCGAGCAGCTTCCGGGCCAGCCGGGAGACGATCGCGACCTCCGAGAGCAGGGTGTCCGACGCCGGTTCCAGCCTGCCCCGGGAGGCGTGCACGACCGACATCGAGTCCTCGACGGTGACGAACTGCGGACCGGACGCCTGCACGTCGCGCTCGGTGCGGCCCAGCGTCGGCAGGATCAGCGCCGTGTCGCCCACGACCGCGTGCGAGCGGTTGAGCTTCGTCGAGACCTGCACGGTGAGCCCGCAGCTGCGCAGCGCCCGCTCGGTGCCCGCCGTGTCCGGGGTGGCGGACACGAAGTTGCCGCCCACGGCGAAGAACGCCTTCACCTCACCGGCCTGCATCGCGTGCAGCGCGTCCACCGTGTCGTAGCCGTGCTTGCGCGGCATGGGGATGCCGAACTCGGCTTCCATCGCGGCCATGAACGGTTCCGGCATCTTCTCCCAGATGCCCATCGTCCGGTCGCCTTGCACGTTGGAGTGGCCGCGGACCGGGCACACGCCCGCGCCAGGCTTGCCGATCATGCCGCGCAGCAGCAGCAGGTTGACGGCCTCGCGGATCGTCGGCACGGCCTTCTTCTGCTGGGTGAGGCCCATCGCCCAGCAGATCACGGTCCGCTCGGACTCGATGAGCATCCGCGCGATCGTCTCGATCTGCTCGCGCGACAGCGCGGTGGCCGTGAGCGTCGCGTCCCAGTCGATGTCGGTGGCCTGCGCGAAGAACTCGTCGAAGCCGTGGGTGTGCTGTTCGATGAACTCGCGGTCCAGCACGGTGCCGGGCGCGTCCCGCTCGGCCTGCGCCAGCAGCGCCGTCAGCGCCTTGAACAGCGCGAGGTCGCCGCCGATGCGGATCTGGGCGAACTCGTCGCACAGCGCGGTGCCCTTGCCCGCGACGCCGCGCACGTTCTGCGGGTTCTTGAACCGCATCAGCCCGGCCTCGGGCAGCGGGTTCACCGCGATGATCTTGCCGCCGTGGCCCTTGACCTTCTCCAGCGTGGAGAGCATCCGCGGGTGGTTGGTGCCCGGGTTCTGCCCCACCACCATGACCAGGTCGGCGTGCTCGACGTCGGCCAGCGACACCGAGCCCTTGCCGATGCCGATGGTCTCGGTCAGCGCCGAACCGGAGGACTCGTGGCACATGTTCGAGCAGTCCGGCAGGTTGTTCGTGCCGAAGCTGCGCACCAGCAGCTGGTACAGGAACGCGGCCTCGTTGCTGGTGCGCCCGGACGTGTAGAAGGCCGCCTCGTCCGGGGAGTCCAGGTCGCGCAGCCCCTCCGCGACGACGTCGAGCGCCCCGTCCCAGCCGATCGGCCGGTAGTGGGTGTCGCCGGACCGCTTGATCATCGGCTGGGTCAGCCGCCCCTGCTGTCCGAGCCAGTACTCCGACTTGCCGGCGAGCTCCTCGATCGAATGCCGCGCGAAGAAGTCCGCGTCGACCCGCCGGGTGGTGGCCTCCTCGGCGACCGCCTTCGCGCCGTTCTCGCAGAACTCGGCGACGCTGCGCTTGTCCCCGTCGGCCTCGCGCGGGTCCGGCCACGCGCAGCCGGGACAGTCGAAACCGGAACGCTGGTTGAGCAGCGGCAACGTCTTGATCGTGCGTCCCGCGCCCATCTGTTCCCAGCTGCGGCGCAGCGACACCATCACCGCCTTGACGCCTGCGGCGTGGTCCTTCGGGTCGTGAGTGGACAGCGCCGACTCGTCGATGTCCTGTTCGGGGGCTTTGCGCGACATGACCACCAGGGTCCTCCTCCAAGGTCGCGGGAGCACTCCCCGCGTGGCGTGGTTCACACGGCCGGCGCAACGCGGGAGGTGAGGCCCGGTAAGTCGGCCGGAGGCGGTTCGTAGAATCGGTGCGTGACACAAACCAGCGCCCCTCTCCCGGAGACCTCCTCCGGGACCGCACAGCCCCGTGAACTTCCGTCGAGCTGGAACCCGGCCGACGTCGAGGCCGAGCTGTACCAGCGCTGGGTAGCCGCCGAGTACTTCACCGCCGACGCGACCAGCGACAAGCCGCCGTTCTCGATCGTGATCCCGCCGCCGAACGTGACCGGCAGCCTGCACATCGGCCACGCGTTCGAGCACACCCTGATGGACGTGCTCACGCGGCGTCGCCGGATGCAGGGCTACGAAGCGCTGTGGCTGCCCGGCATGGACCACGCCAGCATCGCCGTCCAGGCCCTGGTGGAGCGGGAGCTCCGCGAGGAAGGCGTCGACCACCGCGAACTCGGCCGGGAGAAGTTCCTGGAGCGGGTGTGGGAGTGGAAGGAGCAGCACGGCGGCTCGATCCTGTCCCAGATGCGCCGCCTCGGGGACAGCGTCGACTGGAGCCGCGAGCGCTTCACGATGGACTCGGGGCTGTCCCGCGCGGTCCAGACGATCTTCAAGAAGCTCTTCGACGACGGCCTGATCTACCGGGCGGAGCGCCTGGTGAACTGGTCGCCCGCGATGCGCTCGGCGATCTCCGACATCGAAGTGGAGCACCGCGAGGTCGAGGGCGAGCTCGTCTCGATGCGCTACGGCTCCGGCGACGCCGAGATCATCGTGGCCACGACCCGCGTGGAGACGATGCTCGGCGACACCGCCATCGCGGTGCACCCGGACGACGAGCGCTACCGGAACCTGATCGGCACCCTCGTCGAGCTGCCGCTGACCGGCCGCAGCATCCCGGTCGTCGCCGACGAGCACGTGGACCCCGAGTTCGGCACCGGCGCGGTCAAGGTGACCCCCGCGCACGACCCGAACGACTTCGAGATCGGCCGGCGCCACGATCTGCCGATGCTCACCGTCATGGACGAGCAGGGCCGCATCGCCCACACCGGCACCGAGTTCGACGGCATGGACCGCTTCGAGGCCCGCGTCGCCGTCCGCGAGGCGCTGCGCGAGCAGGACCGCATCGTCGCGGAGAAGCGCCCCTACACCCACAGCGTCGGCCACAGCTCGCGCTCCAAGGAGCCGATCGAGCCGCGGCTGTCGCTGCAGTGGTTCGTCAAGGTCGGTCCGCTGGCGCAGGCCGCCGGGGACGCGGTGCGCGACGGCCGCGTCGCGGTGCACCCGCCGGAGATGGCCAAGCGCTACTTCGACTGGGTCGACAACCTGCACGACTGGGCCATCTCGCGGCAGCTGTGGTGGGGCCACCGGATCCCGATCTGGTACGGCCCGAACGGCGAGGTCGTCTGCGTCGGACCCGACGAGGAGCCGCCCTCGGGCGACGGCTGGCGCCAGGACGAGGACGTGCTCGACACGTGGTTCTCCTCGGGTCTGTGGCCGTTCTCCACGATGGGCTGGCCGGAGCAGACCGCCGACCTGGCGAAGTTCTACCCGACGAGCGTGCTCGTCACGGGCTACGACATCTTGTTCTTCTGGGTCGCCCGGATGATGATGTTCGGCCTCTACGCGATGGACGGCGTGGCGCCGTTCAACGTGATCGCGCTGCACGGCATGGTCCGCGACGCGCACGGCAAGAAGATGTCGAAGTCCGCGGGCAACACGGTCGATCCGCTGGAGTGGATGGACACCTACGGCACCGACGCGCTGCGGTTCACCTTGGCGCGCGGCGCGAACCCGGGCGCGGACGCGCCGATCAGCGAGGAGTGGGTCGCGGGTTCGCGCTCCTTCTGCACGAAGCTGTTCAACGCCACCAAGTTCGCGCTGATGAACGGTGCCCGCGTGCCGTCGGCGCTGCCGGACCGCGCGGAGCTCACCGACGCGGACCGCTGGATCCTGGACCGCACCGACCAGCTCACGTCCGATGTGGACGAACTGCTGGAGGACTTCCAGTTCGCCAAGTCCACCGAGGCGCTCTACCACTTCACCTGGGACGAGTTCTGCGACTGGTACGTGGAGTTGTCGAAGGTGCAGCTGGACGGCGGCGGGGAGCGCGCCGAGCGCACCCGCGAGGTCCTCGGCCACGTGCTCGACGTGCTGCTGCGCCTGCTGCACCCGACGATCCCGTTCGTCACCGAGACGCTGTGGACGACGCTGACCGGACGGGAGTCCGTGGTCATCGCGGACTGGCCGAAGGCCGTGGGCACGCCCGCCGACGAGGGCGCCGCGCAGCGCATCGTGTCCGCCCAGAAGCTGATCACCGAGATCCGCCGGTTCCGCTCCGACCAGGGCCTCAAGCCCGGTCAGCGGGTGGCCGCGCGCCTGGGTGGGCTGGACGAGCCGGAGCTGTCCGGGCACCTGCCCGCGGTGCGGTCGCTGGCGAAGCTCAACGAGCCGGGCGAGGACTTCACGTCCTCGGCGTCGTTGGAGATCGGCCTGACCGGCGGCACCGCGACGGTCGAGCTGGACCTCTCCGGCGCGGTCGACATCGCGGCCGAGCGCAAGCGGCTGGAGAAGGACCTCGCGGCGGCCCGCAAGGAGCTGGAGGGCACCGAGAAGAAGCTCGGCAACCCGTCCTTCACCGACAAGGCCCCCGCCGACGTCGTCGAGAAGATCAAGGTCCGCCGCGACACGGCGCAGACCGACATCACCCGCATCGAATCCCGCCTGGCGGCCCTGCCGTCGGCGTGACGCGGTTCTGAGTGAACGGCCCGTTCGCCCCATCCCGTTGGGCGAACGGGCCGTTCGCTTCTGGGGGCATCGGCGGGGGAGCGGATCATTCTTCCGAGACGGCAGCAGCGGAGAGCTGCGCCAGCGCTAGCCTTCCCGCCTCGACGACGCACTCGAGTGTTTCGCGGCCGAGCAGCAGGACGAACTCGTCCCGGCCGAAGACCAGCGTGATCCGGTCGTTGAGCTCGTCCACCTCGTGCCGCATCGTCACGCCGGCCTCCATGTCCACAAAGGACTCGATGGACACTTTGGTATCGAAGTACAGGGCCATGCTGCGCCTCCGGGGTTCTGGTCCGATATCGGAGTTAAGGTTAAAGTCCGATATCGGACTTGTATATCAACTGATCGAATGAGATCCTTTGGATCTCGCGAGGAGGTCGGCTGATGGGCCGAGTTCGACAGACGTTGGAGCGCCGCCAACTGGGACTCGCGTTGCGGAGGCTCAGGTCGGAAGCTCAGCGGACGAGGCAGGAAGCCTCGGAGGTTCTGGGCAAGGTCCGATCGCGGGTTGCTGAGCTGGAGGACGGCAAGAGCACGATCACCCCGGGCGATCTCGACTCACTGCTCGATCTTTACGGCGTAAAGGGCGATGAGCGCTCAGCGGTCCTTGCGCTGGCCGCAGAGGCGCGCAAGCGACAGCCTCGACGGCCCTACACCGACGCATTGCCGCGCTCGTTCCAGCGTTTTGTCGACCTGGAAGCGAGTGCCGTGGGCATGTGCAGCTACGAGGCGGCGATCGTTCCGGGCTTGCTCCAGTGTCCCGACTACATCAGGGCGCTCATGGCGGACGGCGACGGCGTGTGGTGGGACGCGTCAGAGGACGAGGTCGAGCGACGGACTGACGCACGTCTGAACCGGCAAGAGAAGGCGTTCGGTGCTGAAGCTGTGAAGGCCCTGCACTTCATAGTGGCCGAAGAGGCGCTTCGGGCGGTCGTCGGTTCGGAGGACGTCATGCGTGCCCAGCTTCGGCATCTCCGTGAGCTCTTGGAATTGCACGATGACCTCACCGTCCAGGTTCTGCCGTTCGGCACGCGGAATCCGGCACGGGGTGGCGGCTTCACCGTGTTCGAGTTCGGAGACAAGGGCGGGCCGGTCGGGTTCTCCTCCGCCACTTTCGGCCCGTCCACCTACTTCGACGGTGACGCGGACGTCGCTCTGCTGCGACATGCGTTCAAGACTCTCGCTGAACTGGCGGTCACGAGGGACGAAGCGCCGAAGTTGATCGAGCGGCTGGAAGAGGAGCTGTGGCTGTGACGCGTGATGCGGATAGCGGATGGTTCAAGCGCACCCGAAGCTCCGGAGCGAGCGACAACTGCGTGGAGGTCCGGATCTCCGCCTATGCGGTCGGTGTGCGGGACTCCAAGGAGCGTTCAGGCCCGGCGTTCGAGTTCTCGCTATCGAGCTGGGGTGCGTTCCTCGCCGAGGTGAAGGTGGCGCGCTTCGATCGGTGATCATTTCTAGCGGCATTCGAGGAGGCGTGATGGACACGGGTTGGTTCAAGAGCAGCAGGAGTGCGGCTGCCAGTGACAATTGCGTTGAGGTGCGGATTTCCAGCCACCGGGTGGGTGTCCGGGATTCCAAGGAGCGTTCGGGACCGGCGTTCGCGTTCCGGTTACCGGTCTGGAGTGCGTTTCTCTCCGAGGCGAAGGCGGGGCGCTTCGATCGCTGACCTGCGTTCGACGGCGTCCATCCAGGAGGCGTGATGGACACGGGTTGGTTCAAGAGCAGCAGGAGCTCGGGCGGAAGCGACAACTGCGTGGAGGTCCGGATCACGACCGACGAAGTCGGCGTGCGGGACTCCAAGGAGCGTTCGGGTCCGGCGTTCGCGTTCCCGTTAGCGGATTGGAGCGCGTTCCTCTCCGAGGCGAAGGCCGGGCGCTTCGACCTCCCGGCGTGACGCTCGGGGCGGTTGAGGTGAACGGACCGTTCGTCCGACGGGATTGGGCGAACGGTCCGTTCACTCACAACGTCCCGGGGGCGCGGGCCGGGTGCGGGGACCCTCCGACGTAGACTTGAGCTGGACGTTTGTCGTCGGGGTAGGGGAGTGTGCCAGTTGTCCGGCACCGAGTCCGGTGCGCTGCACGAGCTGCGCGTCGTGGAGGCCGAGCTCAACGAGCGCTGGCCGGAGACGAAGATCGAGCCGTCGTTGGACCGGATCAGGGCGCTCACCGACCTGCTGGCCGATCCGCAGCGCAACTACCAGGTCGTGCACGTCGGCGGCACCAACGGGAAGTCGTCCGTCTCGCGGATGGTCGACGCGCTGCTCACCCGCATCGGCCTGCGCGTGGGGCGCTACACGAGCCCGCACCTGCAGCTCGCCACCGAGCGCATCAGCATCGACGGCAAGCCGATCAGCCCGGACGCTTACGTCGAGGCCTACCGCGACATCGCGCCCTACGTCTCCATCGTGGACTCGAACCACGACGTGAAGATGTCGAAGTTCGAGGTGCTGACCGGCATGGCTTTCGCCGCGTTCGCCGACGCCCCGGTCGAAGCCGCCGTCCTGGAAGTCGGCCTCGGCGGCGGCTGGGACGCCACCAACGTCGCCGACGCGCACATCGCGGTGCTGTGCCCGATCGCGCTGGACCACGCCGACTACCTCGGCACCGACCTCGCCGGCATCGCCCGGGAGAAGGCCGGGATCATCAAACCGGAATCGGTCGTGGTGCTCGCCGCGCAGACCGCCGAGGTGCAGACGCCGATCATGGAGCGGATCGCCGAGGTCGACGCCACCGTGGCCCGCGAGGGCAACGAGTTCGGCGTGCTCTCGCGCACCGTCGCCGTCGGCGGGCAGATGCTCAAGCTGCAAGGGCTGGGCGGCACCTACGACGAGATCTTCCTGCCGCTGCACGGGGAGCACCAGGCCCGCAACGCCGCGCTGGCGCTCGCGACCGTGGAGGCGTTCTTCGGTGCCGGTGCCGACCAGCAGCTCGACGTCGAAGCCGTCCAGGAGGCGTTCGCCGGCGTGATCACGCCCGGTCGCCTGGAACGGGTCCGCGCCGCCCCGGCCGTGCTCGTCGACGCCGCGCACAACCCGCACGGCGCCCGCGCGCTCGCGGACGCGCTGAGCTCCGAGTTCTCCTTCCGCCGCCTCGTCGCCGTGATCGCCGTGCTGGCCGACAAGGACGTGCGCGGAGTGCTGCGGGAACTCGAACCCGTCGTGGAAGAAGTCGTGCTCACCAAGAACTCCTCGCCGCGCGCGATGGATCCCGACGAGCTCGCGGCCCTGGCCAAGGACATCTTCGGCCCGGACCGCATCGTCGTGGAGCAGCGCTTGGACGACGCCGTGGAGACCGCCATCCAGATGGCGGAGGAGACCACCGACGACTCCGACACCGTCTCCGGTGGCGGCGTGGTGATCACCGGGTCCGTGGTGACCGCCGGTGAGGGGCGAGCACTGTTCGGCAAGGAGCCACTGTGACCGAGTCCGGATCTGAGCCCCGTTCCTTCTGGGCGCTGCCCACCGCGCCCGAAGGCGTGCGCGACCCGTGGAAGGGGCTGCGCGGCATCATGGCGGGCACCCTGGTGATGGAGTTCATCACCTTCGGGCTCGCGCTCCCCGTCGTGTGGCAGTTCGGCGGCGGCGTCACCGGCCCCGGGTTCGCCGTGGTCGGCGCGCTCACCGTGCTCATGCTGATCGCCGGGTTCACCCAGCGGAAGCCGTGGGGGCTCGGGTTCGCGCTGGTGCTGCAGGTCGCGATGATCGCCTGCTATCTGGTGCACCCCGCCGTGGGCATCATGGGACTGCTGTTCGCGGCGGTGTGGGGCTACATGCTGTACCTGCGCCACGACGTCGCGAAGCGGATGCGCGAAGGCCGCCTGTACGACCAGCTCGGCCACCCCGAGGGCTACCCGCCGGAGCAGTGATCCGGCACCCGATCGAGCCATGGTGCATCACGATGCAGGCGACGTATTCTTGGGTGCATGAGAACCACCATTACGATCGATGATGCACTCTTGGACCAGCTCAAGGTCAGGGCTGCCCAGGAAAACACGACGGTGAGCGCACTGATCGAGGACGATGTTCGGGTTGGAGAGCTGCGACGCACCCAGCAGGCTGCCCCCGAGCGCGCACGATTCCGGCTGCGCACCTACGACTTGGGTAAGCCCAATCCTGGCGTGGACCTCAACGATAACGCCGCGTTGCTTGAATTCATGGAGAAGCAGGCGTGATCGCATGCGATGTCAACATCTTGATCAATGCGCATAACGCCTCTGTGCCTCGTCACGAAGAGTACGCAGCGTGGCTGGAGGATGCGCTCAACGGGATGACTCCGCTCGGAATTCCGTCCCTTGTTTGCAGCGGATACCTGCGGATCATCACGAACCCCAGGCTGTTTCCTCGGCGTTTCACCCCGGAGGAGGCCTTGGAAGAGATCGCCATAATCCGGACAGCCCCGGCCTTCGTAGCGCTGGAGCCCGGACCGCGACATTGGGAGATCTTCACCGAGTTGTGCCGCAAGGCGGAAGCGTCGGGAAATCAGGTGCCCGACGCCTACCTTGCTGCGATCGCGATCGAGCACGGTGCGGAGTGGATCACTGCCGACCGGGGTTTCGCGCGTTACCCGGGCCTGCGCTGGCGCCATCCGCTGGACTGAGCGCCGTTCGGCGACGGCACCTGATCGTGTCCTTGGCAGTCGTGTTGATCATCGGTATCCATGGCGTATGGAGATCAACAACGATGCGGTGGCGAATCAGATTCCTCAACTGGTGACAAGGAAATTCCAGCTCTCGACGTTCGAACTGGGCGAGCCGCGCGCCGGGATCGACATCAACGACAACGCCGCGCTGCTGGAATGCCTCGACACCGAGCAGTGGAGCTGATCACGCGATGTCGATGACCGCCCGCCCCTGGATCTCGCGGCGGTTCAGCGCGTCGTAGGCGTCCTGCACCTCGTCGAATCCGAAGCGGCGGCTCACCGCGTCCTGCGGGCGCAGCTGCCCGCGGGCCACCATGTCCAGCAGCACCGGCATGTCCCGCTGCGGCTTCGCGCCGTAGGAGCCCTTGATCTGCAGTTTCCGGCGGGCGATGGTGGCCAGGTCGAACTCGCCGACGCTGCCCTTCGGGGCGATGCCGACGACCACCACTTGGCCGCCCTCCACCACGGAATCGCGGGCCACGCGGAACGTGGCCGTGCTCCCCAGCGCTTCGAAGGCCACGTCGACGCCGCGCCCGCCGGTCAGCTCGCGGATCGCCTCCGGAGCGTCCACATCGGACGAATTCACGGTGTGCGTGGCGCCCAGTTTCCGGGCCGCTTCGAGCTTGTCGTCGGCGATGTCCACCGCGACGATCATCGAGGCGCCGAACCGGGCCGCCAGCTGGATCAGCGAACTGCCCACGCCCCCGGCCGCGACGACCGCCACCGCGTCGCCCACCCGCACGTCCGCGGCGTGCCGCAGCGCGCCGTACGCGGTCATCGTCGAGCAGCCGACCGAAGCCACATCGGCCAATTCCACCTCGTCCGGCACCCGGTACACCGAAGTCGCCGGAGTGACCGAACGCTCCGCGAGGCCGCCCATCGAGTACATCCACACCGGCTCGCCGCCCGGCCGGAACAACCGGGTCTGCCCGTCGTAGAGCAGGCCCTTCGCCCGGTTGTGCGCGAAGAACTCCAAGCAGATCTCCGAATTCCCGCGCGTGCACTGGGCGCAACGGCCGCACGGCATGATGAAGCTGGTCACCACCCGGTCGCCGACGCGCACCCCGCTCACTTCCGGGCCGACCTCGGAGATCACCCCGGCCACCTCGTGCCCGAGCACCGCCGGAGTGGGGAACGGCAGCTCTCCCTTGAGCACGTGCAGATCCGAGTGGCAGGCGCCGCACGAGAGCACGTCGATGGCGACCTCGCCCGCCTTCGGATGCGGGTCGGCGATCTCCTCGATGGTCATCGGCTCGTTCACGGCGGTGTGCACGGCTGCTCGCATCCGGACCTCCTCGTTCGGACCGGCCGGTCGGTACGGCCGCAGCCGAACCTAGTCGGCGAGTCCGGGCCGCACCAGGGACCGGAGGTTCAACTGTTCGTCGCCCGCACGTCGCCGGCCGGCCGCCGGACTCGGATAAAACCGGCGCATGAGTGCGATGAATCGACGTGACCTGCTGCGACGGGCGATCACCGGAACCGGCTTGGCGGGCGCCGGACTGCTGCTGCCGTCGGCTGCCGGTGCCACCCCGGCGTTCGTGCGCGGCGGACGGCCGGTGCTCACCCACGGCGTGCAGCTGGGCGATCCGCGCCCGGACGGGGTCGTGGTGTGGACCCGCGCGGACCGGCCCTCCCGGATGGTCGTGGAGGTCGCGCGGGACGCGGGCTTCCGCGACGCGCGGCGGGTCCGCGGGCCGCTGCTCACCCCGGACACCGACGGCACGGGGAAGCTGCTGCTCGACCGGCTCGCCCCGGGGCAGCGGTTCCACTACCGCGTCAGCGCCGAAGACCTCGACGGCCGCGTCACCGGCGAACCCCTCACCGGGCGGTTCCGCACCGCCGCGCGCGGACGCGAGGACGTGCGGTTCTTGTGGTCCGGCGACGTCGTCGGCCAAGGCTGGGGCATCAACCCCGACGTGGGCGGCATGACCATCTACTCGGCGATGGCCCGCCGCGACCCGGACTTCTTCCTGCACAGCGGCGACACCGTCTACGCCGACGGCCCGCTGCAGGAGACCGTGGCGCTGCCCGACGGCGGGACGTGGCGCAACCTCGTCACGCCCGAGAAGTCCAAGGTCGCCGAAACGCTCGACGAGTACCGCGGGCAGTTCGCCTACAACCTGCTCGACGAGAACGTGCGCCGCTTCGCCGCCGACGTCCCCCAGCTCGTCCAGTGGGATGACCACGAGGTCACCAACAACTGGTACCCCGGTGAGGTCCTCGACTCCGAGGAGTACGAGGAAAAGCGCGTCGACGTGCTCGCGGAGCGCGCGTTCCGGGCGTTCCACGAGTGGCAGCCCGCCCGCCGCGTCGACGCCGTGGACGGGCGGGTGTACCGGAAGGTCTCGCACGGGCCGCTGCTCGACGTGTTCGTGCTGGACATGCGCAGCTACCGGGACGCGAACTCGCCCGGCACCACGCCGGAGCGGATACTCGGCGAGCAGCAGGCCCGGTGGTTCGTCGACGAGCTCGCCCGCTCCCGCGCCACCTGGAAGGTCGTCGCCGCGGACATGCCCCTCGGGATCGTGGTGCCCGACGGCGAGACCGACGTGGAGGCCATCGCCAACGGCAGGCCCGGAGCGCCCGGCGGGCGGGAGTCCGAGATCGCCCGGGTGCTGCGGGAGATCAGCCGCCGCCAGGTGCGCAACGTGGTCTGGCTGACCGCGGACGTGCACTACAGCGCCGCCAACCACTACTCGCCGGAACGCGCCGCGTTCACCGGGTTCGACCCGTTCTGGGAGTTCGTCTCCGGGCCGCTGCACGCCGGGGCGGGCCCGCCGAACGACCTCGACCCGACGTTCGGGCCGGAAACGGTGTTCGTCCACGCGCCCGCGGCCACCGGCGGATCACCGCTGGACGGGTTCCAGCACTTCGGCGAAGTCAACATCGACGGCGGCAGCGGCAGGCTCACCGTGGACCTGCGCGACTCCTCCGGCGCGTCGCTGTGGTCGACGGCGCTGGACCCGCAGCGCTGACCCCCGGCGCGGCGTCCGGTTCGCCGGACTCGGCACGAAGTGGTGCCGGTGATCACCACCGCCGAGGTCACCGGCCCTGCCGACGCCGCTCGGCCGCCCCGGGACCGAGCGGTTCACCTGCGCCGATACCCTTTTGCGCAACACGGGCGCGGCGACTCGGGACAGGCCCGCGCCCCCATCCGAAGGAGAGAATCGTGAGCGAGCGCACCCTGGTCCTGGTCAAGCCCGACGGGGTCGAGCGCGGCCTGGTCGGCGAGGTCATCGGCCGGATCGAACGCAAGGGGCTCAAGCTGGTCGCGCTGGAGCTGCGCGAGGTCGGCGAGGAGCTCGCCAAGCAGCACTACGCCGAGCACGACGGCAAGCCGTTCTTCGGTTCGCTGCTGGAGTTCATCACCTCCGGCAAGGTGCTGGCCGCCGTCGTCGAAGGCCCCCGCGCCATCTCGGCGTTCCGCCAGCTCGCCGGCGGCACCGACCCGGTGGACAAGGCCGCCCCGGGCAGCATCCGCGGCGACTTCGGCCTGGAAGTCCAGTTCAACCTCGTGCACGGCTCCGACTCGCCCGAGTCCGCCGAGCGCGAGATCAAGCTCTGGTTCCCGGAGGTCTGATCACCCCGGTAGGTGCGGCCCGGCCTCACCCCGGGCCGCACCACCGCGCGGGAAACCGCCTCCCGAATCGCGCCACACCTGATCCGAGTCCGCGGGATTTCGCGAGGAATTGAAACACCCCCGAATCGCGATCAGTGGTTATCGGGCCAGTTGAAGAAGGTTTTCCCGGTGCCCGCCTCGGATCGCGGGTGAACGATTCCTCGCGAAATCTCGGACGGGCTCCGAGGGCGTGGCGCGCCGTGCCGTCCTCGTTCCGGGCGGCGAGGCGGCGGGCCGAGGCCGCGCCGCATCCGCCGCCACCGGGACCTCTACCCTGGGCGGTGTGAGTGTGGAGTCCGTGTTCGACCGCCTGGAGCCGCTGCTGCCGCGCGTCTCCAAACCCGTGCAATACGTGGGCGGGGAACTCAACGCGACCGTCAAGGAGTGGGACGCCACCTCCGTGCGGTGGGCGTTGATGTACCCCGACGCCTACGAGGTCGGTCTGCCCAACCAGGGCGTCATGATCCTCTACGAGATCCTCAACGAGCTCGCCGACGTGCTCGCCGAACGCACCTACGCGGTGTGGCCGGACCTCGAAGAACTCATGCGGGAGAACGGGATTCCCCAGTTCACCGTGGACGGGCACCGCCCGGTCGGCGCGTTCGACGTGCTCGGCGTCAGCTTCGCCACCGAACTCGGCTACACGAACCTGCTCAGCGCGCTCGACCTCGCGGGAATCCCGCTGCACGCCGTCGACCGCACCGAGCAGAACCCCGTGGTGCTCGCGGGCGGGCACGCGGCGTTCAACCCGGAACCCATCGCCGACTTCATCGACGCCGCGGTCCTCGGCGACGGCGAGGAATCCGTCCTGGAGATCACCGACGCCATCCGGCGCTGGAAGGACGAAGGCCGCCCGGGCGGACGCGACGAACTGCTGCTGCGCCTCGCCGAGAGCGGCGGCGTGTACGTGCCGAAGTTCTACGACGTGAGCTACGCCGAAGACGGCACCATCGCCGAAGTCGTGCCGAACCACGAGCGCGTGCCCTACCGGGTCTTCAAGCGCACCACCATGGAACTCGACGAGTGGCCGTACCCCAAGCAGCCGCTGGTGCCGCTCGCCGAGAGCGTGCACGAGCGGATGAGCGTCGAGATCTTCCGCGGCTGCACCCGCGGCTGCCGCTTCTGCCAAGCCGGGATGATCACCCGCCCGGTGCGGGAGCGCTCCCCGCAGGGCATCGGCGAAATGGTGCAGAAGGGCTTGGAAGCGACCGGATTCGAAGAGGTCGGGCTGCTCTCGCTGAGCTCCGCGGACCACTCCGAGATCGCCGACGTCACCAAGGGCCTCGCCGACCGCTACGAAGGCTCCAACACGAGCCTGTCGCTGCCCTCCACCCGCGTCGACGCGTTCAACGTGGACCTCGCCAACGAGCTGTCCCGCAACGGCCGCCGCTCCGGGCTCACCTTCGCGCCCGAAGGCGGCAGCGAACGGATCCGCCGCGTCATCAACAAGATGGTGTCCGAAGAGGACTTGATCCGGACCGTGTCCGCCGCGTTCGCCAACGGCTGGCGGCAGGTCAAGCTCTACTTCATGTGCGGCCTGCCCACCGAAGAGGACGAGGACGTCCTGCAGATCGCCGAGATGGCCAAGGAGGTCATCCGCGCCGGACGGCAGGTCAGCGGGCGCAAGGACATCCGCTGCACCATCTCCATCGGCGGATTCGTGCCCAAACCGCACACCCCGTTCCAATGGGCCTCGCAGTGCGACCCGGACACCGTGGACGAACGGCTGCGCAAGCTGCGGCAAGCCGTCAACTCCGACCGCAGCCTCGGCCGCAACATCGGCATGCGCTACCACGACGGCAAGCCCTCGCTGGTCGAAGGACTGCTCTCCCGCGGGGACCGCCGCCTCGGCAAGGTCATCGAACGGGTGTGGCGCGAAGGCGGCCGGTTCGACGGCTGGAACGAGTACTTCTCCTACGAGCGCTGGACGACCTGCGCGGCCGACGAGCTCGCCGCACTCGGCATCGACGTCGCCTGGTACACCACCCGCGAACGCACCGAGCACGAGATCCTGCCCTGGGACCACCTCGACTCCGGGCTGGACAAGGAATGGCTCTGGGCGGACTGGCAGGACGCGCTCGAAGCGCGCGAACAAGACGACTGCCGGTGGACGCCGTGCTTCGACTGCGGCGTGTGCCCGACCATGGGGACCGATATCGAGGTCGGGCCTTCCGGGCGGGTTCTGCTGCCGATCAGCCCCGTAGGACAAGGCTCCCCGATCCAGAACCCTGCTCTGTAGTTTCACGGCTCGTTTTGCTTTGGTGATCGGATAGCGGAACCTCAGCGGCTTCCTCGCTGCGGGATCTTTTTTCCAAGTGGCTCCGCCACGAGGAAAAAAGCTGTCCTCGCGAGGAAGCCGCTGAGAACCCGCCGGTGAGCGGCTTTGTGACGTGGGCTATGTGCTTCGCACATACAGGCACGGCCTTCGGCCGCGAGGCAGACTTCGCTTCGCTCGTCCGAGGCACGGCTTCGCCGTTTTAGGGCGGGGTCAGTTGGTCACTGCGGTTAGGGCGTCTATTCGGCCGTGGCCGTAGAAGCCGTTGTAGGTGGCGTAGCCGCGGCAGAGGGCGTCTTGGGCGCCGTCGGTGTTGAGGTCGTAGTCGCGCGGGCAGGTCAGGGGGCGTGCCGCTGCTCGGAGCATGCGGCTCAGGTCCGCCGCGCCCGCCTCCGGATGTCGTGCCGCCAGCAACGCCGCCACCCCGGCCACGTGCGGGGCCGCCATCGAAGTGCCGCAGGTCGAGCGGTACCCGCCCGGGACCGTGGAACGCACGCAGCCGCCGATGTGCTGCTCGCCGCCCGGTGCGGCGACGTCCACCGCGCCTAAGCCGTACGAGCTGTAACCGGCCTTCACCGAGTCCGGACCGACCGCGGCGACCGACACCACCCCGTCCAGATCCGTCGGTACCGCGTCGCACACCGCGCGCTGCCGCGCGGGGACCGCGGTGAGGTCGGTCCGCTCGTTGCCCACCGCCGCAACGGTGAGCACGTCCTGTTCCGTCGCGTGGGCCACCGCCCGGCGCACCGCCTCCCGCGGCACCGGCGACCCGGCGCGGGTGCAGCCCAGCTGCGCGGACTCCACCAGGAAGCTGCTGTTGACCACGTCGATGTCGTGCTCGGCGGCCCACATGAACCCGCACACCGCCGACTCCGGGTGCACGTAGCCGCCACCGTTGACCACGCGGACCGACGCGATCCGCGACGCCGGAGCCACCCCGGTGACGCCGTGGCCGTCGTCGGCGGCGGCGATGATGCCCGCGACGTGCGTGCCGTGCGCATCGCCCTCCGGCAGGGCGGTCAGCTCCGGGTCCTCCGGGGTGAGGCAGTTCGCCGACCGCTCCGGGTCCAGCGCCGCCGCCAGCTCCGGGTGCGCCGCGTCGACCCCGGAATCCAGCACGCCGACGACCACGTCCGCACTGCCGCGGGTGATCGCGTGCGCCTCCTGCGCCCGGATCTGGCGCAGGTTCCACTGATCGTCCTGAGCGGGCCGCTCCTCGGACTCGGCGTTCTGGCTCTCACCGGCCGCGATCCGGTCGGCGCGCACCTGCCGCTCGGCGCTGTAGGCGCGGTCCGGACCCATCCGGAGCCCGAAACCGGGATCCGCCGAGTCGACGACGCCGACCCCGATCTGCCCGTAGTACGCCGCCATCGAGCCGCACTGCGCCGCCGTCTCACCAGCGGCCGAAGCACGCGGGAGCCCGGGTTCGAACAGCACGACGTAGCGCGTGTCGAGACCGTCCTCAGCGCAGGACCCGGCGGGGTCCGCGACGGCTGAAGAGCCGGAACCCGCCAGCAAGCCAGCGATCAAGAGGCTCGTGGCCGCGGCGCCGGCCCGCCGGACGAAGGGCACGTCCAACCTCCCACGTGGCCGGGCGAACGCCCGATGCTCGCGACGGTAGCCACCGCGCACCGGGAGGAACAAGGGCCGGAAGAACATACCGCGCGGTGCTCGACGGTCGGAGCAGAACCAGGCGGTACCGTCGTGGCACGGCTGGTCCCGCCGGATCGGGGGCGGATCCCGGCCGGTGCGGATCAACGATCGGCCGACTCGTGCGGCCACCTCCGGGAGGAGCCTGGTGAGTCGTCGCGACCACCCCAACCCGTCGGCTGCGCCGGTGCAGAAGCTGCGCCTGCGCTACACCAAGCGGGGACGTCTGCGGTTCAGCTCGCATCGCGACCTTGCTCGGGTCTTCGAGCGGGCGCTGCGCCGCGCCGGTGTGCCGATGGCGTACTCGCAGGGCTTCAGCCCGCACCCGAAGGTCTCCTGGGCCGGTGCGGTACCGACCGGCGTGGGCAGCGAAGCCGAGTACGTCGAGCTGCAACTGGTGCGGCAGGTGGACCCGGAAGTGCTGCGCGAGGAGCTCAACCGCGTGCTGCCGCCCGGCATGGAACTGGTCGAGGTCGTGCAAGCGGGGCCGGGAGCGCTGGCGGAACGGCTCGAAGCGAGCCGCTGGGGGATCGAACTGCCCGGTGTCGCCGTGGAGCCGCTGCGCGCCGCGGTGGCGAACCTGCTCGCCGCGGACTCGGTGGAAGTGGAACGGATGACCAAGGACGGGCGCCGCACGCTGGACGCCCGTGCGGCCATCGTGTCGGCGGAAGTCCTGGACAGTGCAGACCCGGATGCGCTGCGTGACCGATTTCCTGCTTGCGTCGCCCAAGTGGACGATTGGCCCGAGGGCCGTGCACCGTATGGGATACTCGTAACGGTCGTGCGGCAGACAACACCCGTCGTTCGACCCGACGATGTGCTGAACGCCTTGCGCGTCGTCGCCGATCTGGACCCGTCGACGGCCGCGCGAGCGACCCGGTGGGAACAAGGTCGGCTCGACGACGAGGGAGGGCTCGCCGACCCGTTGACCCTGGACAGGGCGACGGCCGGAGCTCACCGGGGGACACTCCCGGCCGGGTGACGGGCGAAGGCGCGGACACCGTCGGACCCGCCGTGGGACTTCCCGGTTCACCCAGAGCCGGGACGGAGGGGACCAACAGAATTGCCGTCGCCCACGGGCGACGGAGACCGCAGAACGCACATGCTCCTGTGCGGCCGCGTCCACGGACGCGCCCGGGGGCGGAGGAGTTGAATGTCGAACAGGGAAACGCCCGCTGGGAACACCAGCGGGCCATCGTCCACATCCACGCAGGAAAGCGGCTCGGGCACTTTCGAGTTGCCCGCCAAGCTGCGGGTGCACGCGCTGGCGAAGTTGCTGGGGGCGAGCAGCAGGGAGGTCATCACCACCCTGGACGCGCTCGGCGAACCGGTGCGCAGCGCCCAATCCAACATCACGCGCGAGGTCGCGCTGCAGGTGGTGCAGGACCTGCGCCCGGAGCAGATCGCCGACGGCGAACCGGCTGACTCGGACGCGGCGGCGCCGCAGGCCGAGCGGCCCGAGCCCGCCGCGGCCGAACCCGCCGCCGAGCCCGAACGCCGGGAGAGCGCCGAGATCGCCGGGCTGAACCCGGTGTTCGCGGCCCCGCAGGCGATGTTCCTCGCCCCGGAGCCCGTCGCCGCCCGCCCGGCGCCCGCCGCGGCGAAGCCCGCCGTCGAGCAGCCCGCCGAGGCGCCGGCCGAGCAGCAGCACGACACCGGCTCGGAAGCCGCCGACGCCGACGAGTCCTCCGACGCCGACACCGACGGTGACGACGACGACCAGGGCGGCAGGCGCCGCCGCCGCCGCGGCCGTCGTGGCCGGGGCCGCGGCAAGGGCGGCGACGGCGACCAGTCCGACTCCGGCGACGAGCAGGACGACGAAGGCGGTCGCGACAGCGCCGACAAGCAGGGCAAGCAGGACAAGCCCGGCAAGCAGTCCCGCAAGGAGGCGCGCAAGGAAGCCGGTCGCAAGGGCTCCGGCGACGACTCCGCCGAGACCACCGACGGCAACCAGGACGCGAAGCCCGCCGACGCGCCCGCCGGCGACTCCGACGGGGATTCCGGCGACGACGGCAACCGCCGTCGCCGCCGTCGCCGTCGCCGCAAGGGCTCCGGGGACGACGACGGCCAGAACCGGGACGACGACCCGCCGAACACCGTCGTGCACGTCCGCGAAGAGCGCCAGGACAACGGTCGCCAGGAGAGCAGCGACGACGAGGTCCGCGCGATCAAGGGCTCCACCCGGCTGGAGGCCAAGCGCCAGCGCCGCCGGGACGGCCGCGAAGCCGGTCGCCGCCGCGCGCCGGTGCTGTCCGAGTCGGAGTTCTTGGCCCGCCGCGAGTCGGTGGACCGCCGCATGGTGGTGCGCGAGAACGGCGACCAGACGCAGATCGCAGTGCTCGAGGACAACGTCCTCGTCGAGAACTTCGTGACCGCCTCCGGTTCCGGTTCGCTCGTCGGCAACGTGTACCTCGGCCGCGTGCAGAACGTGCTGCCCAGCATGGAGGCCGCGTTCGTCGACATCGGCCGCGGCCGCAACGCCGTGCTCTACGCCGGTGAGGTCGACTGGGACGCCGCTGGGCTCGCGGGCAAGGCGCGCCGCATCGAGCAGGCGCTGTCCACCGGTGACAGCGTGCTCGTGCAGGTCACCAAGGACCCCGTCGGGCACAAGGGCGCGCGGCTGACCACGCAGATCAGCCTGCCGGGCCGGTTCCTGGTGTACGTGCCGGGCGGCGGCGCCACCGGCATCAGCCGGAAGCTGCCGGACAACGAGCGCAAGCGGCTCAAGGAGATCCTCAAGCGGATCGTCCCGGACAACGCGGGCGTGATCATCCGCACGGCGTCCGAGGGCACCTCCGAGGAGGCATTGGACCGCGACGTGCGCCGCCTGCAGGCGCAGTGGGAGATCATCAAGGAGAAGGCGGACACGCCGAAGGCCCAGGCCCCGCAGCTGCTCTACGAAGAGCCGGATCTGCTGATCAAGGTCGTGCGGGACCTGTTCACCGAGGACTTCTCGTCGCTGGTCGTCCAGGGCGGCGACGCCTGGGACACCATCGAGGCCTACGTGCAGCACGTGGCGCCGGACCTGATGAGCAGGCTCACCAGGCACGTCGGCAAGAACGACGTGTTCACCGAGCAGCGGATCAGCGAGCAGATCGCCAAGGCGCTGGACCGCAAGGTGTGGCTGCCCTCCGGCGGTTACCTGGTGATCGACCGCACCGAGGCGATGACCGTCATCGACGTCAACACCGGCAAGTTCACCGGGTCGGGCGGCAACCTCGAGGAGACGGTCACCCGGAACAACCTGGAAGCGGCCGAGGAGATCGTGCGCCAGCTGCGGCTGCGCGACATCGGCGGCATCATCGTGATCGACTTCATCGACATGGTGCTGGAGTCGAACCGGGACCTGGTGCTGCGTCGCCTCACCGAGTGCCTCGGGCGGGACCGCACCCGGCACCAGGTGGCCGAGGTGACCTCGCTCGGGCTGGTGCAGATGACGCGCAAGCGGGTCGGCACCGGTTTGCTGGAGGCCTACAGCAGCACCTGCGAGCACTGCCGCGGCCGGGGCCTGCTGGTCTCGACGGACCCGGTCGTGCACCAGCACGGCCAGGGCGGCGGCAACTCCGGTTCCGGCAACGGCGGCGGTGGTGGCGGTTCGCGCCGGAACCGCAACCGCGGCAAGCAGGAGACGGCCGAGTCGGACGGCTCGCAGCACGCCGAGCGCAACGGCGTCGTGCAGGACCAGGCGGCGAAGGACTCGCAGTCGGGCAAGCAGGACTCGGAGAAGTCGGACTCCGGCAAGCAAGAGTCCGCGAAGCAGGACGCTGGCAAGCAGGAGCCCGGTAAGCAGGACTCCGCGAAGCAGGACGCTGGCAAGCAGGACTCCGGTAAGCAGGAGTCGGGCAAGCAGGACTCCGCGAAGCAGGACTCCGGTAAGCAGGACGCTGGCAAGCCGCAGGAATCCGGCAAGCAGGACGCCGACAAGCGCGGCTCCGGCAAGCCGGAGCGGGAGGCTCAGCCGTCCGTTCCCGCTGCGGAGCCCGCGGACCGCGCTGCGGAGCCGCAACCGGCCGCTCCCGCGAAGCCCGAGACCACGCCCGCTCCGCAGTCGGCACCCGTGCAGCCCGCGGCGTCCGCGGAGCCGGACTCCGGCGCCACGACCGGCGAGACCAACGGCCGCTCCCGGCGGCGCAAGGTCAGCCGCCCGGCCGGTAGCGCGGGCACCCCGGTGGAACCGGTGGTGATGACGGTGGCGGAGAAGCCGAGCGAGCCCGCGACGAACGGGGTTCCGGAGGTGCCCGCCCCGGCGACCGCCTCGGTCACCCGGCGTCCGCGCCGTCGTGCCGCGTCGCGTCCCGCGGGTCCGCCGCCGGACGAGGCCGCCCCCGGCAACGTCGAGGACGCCACCGCAGGAGCGAACTCCGAGAGCTGAGCACCACCCACACCGCGGGCGGGCCGGGTAATTCCCCGGCCCGCCCGCGGTCGTTTCGGCCGGGTGACCGGAACCGCCCGCCTCCGCGTCCCGGCGGCCGATTCGTTCAAGACAGGTGGCCACGACCGGTTTAGCGTCCGGGTATGACTGATGGCGCAACGGACACACATCGGCTCGCGGCGGCGGAGCGGTTCATCTGGCTGACGGCCCGAGTGCTGGAGCAGCGCCGCTTCGAGTACCTGTTCGGCGCGGGCACCGCGGAGCGGGTGGCGGCGGCGCTGGAGCCCTACCGCTGCTCCGACGGCGGCTACGGCTACGCCCTGGACCCGGACATGCGGGGGCCGGTGAGCCAGCCGCTCGGCGCGCACGCCGCGCTGAGCGTGCTCGGCGAGATCGGCCGCTGCACCCCGGAGCACGCCGCGGGCATCGTCGACCAGCTGGTCTCCATCACCGGCGCGGACGGTGGCGTGCCCGTCGTCGACCCGTCGCTGCGCGACCACCCGCACCCGCCGTTCATGCCGATCGACGACGAGCCGTCGAGCGAGCTGCTCTCCACCGCGCTGCTCGCGGGCGAACTGCACCGGCACTCCTTCGACCACACCTGGCTGCCGGGCGCGACCGAGTTCTGCTGGCGGCGGATCGACGCGCTCACCGAGACGCACCCGTACGAGGCGCACGCCGCGGTCGCGTTCCTCGACCACGTGCCGGACCGCGACCGCGCCGTCGCGGCGGCGGCCCGGCTCGGCGAGCTGGTGCGGGAGCAGCGCATCGTGGCGCTCGACCCGGAGAACCCCGATCGGTCCCGCCTGATGCCGGGTTACGCGCCCGGCGAGTGGCACTTCGCACACGACTACGCGCCGCACCCGAGCGGTGTGGCGCGCTCGTGGTTCTCCGACGAGGAGATCGCGGCGAGCCTCGACGCGCTGGCGGCGGCGCAGCTGGAGGACGGCGGCTGGCAGATCCGCTGGCGCCGGTGGGCGCCCGGCACCGAGCTGGAAGCCCGCCCGCGGGTCACGATCGACGCGCTGCGCACCCTGCGCGCGTACGGCCGCTGAGCAGTTCGGCTGCGGTGAGCCCGGACAACCGCCGCACCTGCCTGCTCAGGTGGGCTTGGTCGGCGTACCCGGCGGTGGCGGCGAGCTCCGCGAGGTGGGCGGCGTCGAGGGAACGGGCGCGCTGGAACCGGAGCACGTTCACCAGGGTGCTCGGCCCGTAGCCGACGGCCGCGGTGAACCGCCGCCGGAGTTGCCGGACGGAAAGGCCGAGGTGTTCGGACAGCGCCGCCGCGCTCGGTGGTCGGGGAGCGCCGAGCAGCCGCACCGCCTCCGCGACGGCCGCGTCGTGCCGGTACTCGGGCAGCAGCGCGCGGGCGAGGTCCACCAGCAGGGCGGAGGCTTCGGCCGGCCGCGCGCTCGTCGCGAGCCGGTCCAGCACCGGCCGAGCTCGCGGGCCCCACAGCTCGCCGAGCTCGACCTGCCGGTCGCGGAGTTCAGCGGCGGGCACGTCGCCGAGCAGCAGCCGCGCCGTGCCGGGACGCATCCGGAGCCCGGCGACACCGCCCGGAGCCAGCGGCACGAGCCGTGGCCCGGTGTCGGGTCCGGCCATCTCCAGCACGCCGTCTCGCCAGATCAGGTCGAGGCAGCCGTCGGGCAGGACGCGCTGCACGTGGCCCTGGGCGGACACTTCCTGCACCCAGCCGCAGCTGACCGCGTCGCGCAGGCCCACCGGAACCGGTTGCTCGACGTAGGTGGACACGCCCTCATGCTGCCCCAGGCGTTTCCCGCGCCGGACCTCGACCTGGTCGCCAGGAGCGGTTGCTCACCCGGTCGTTTCGAACCGCACGAGGTCGAGTTCCGTGGACTCGGCCAGGCCCGGGTAGTGCGCGTCGAGCGCCGCGCGCAGCTCGGCCAGGTCGGCGAAGCCGTCGAGCACGGCGTCCTGATCGGTGAGCTCGGCGGCGGTCCTGCGCTCGACCGCGGTGACCTCGGCCGCCACCGTGGTCGCCGAGCCGTCGTCGTGCTCGAAGACCAGCCGGATCGGCCCGGGGGAGACGGGGTCGTGCACCCGGACCGTGCTGCGCTTGGTGCCGTCGCGGACCGCGTCCAGGTAGCCGTGCCACAGGTGCAGCGCGGTCGGCGGGGCATCCGGCCGGTAGTCCTGGTAGTCGTACGGGAAGGGGAGGAGATCGGTGATCGGCACCGATTCCAGCCCGTTCTTGCCGCGGATGATCGCCCGCGCGTCCGGGTAGTAGTCGAACAGCTGCTGCCTGCACCGGCCGCAGGGCGGGATGACCCGCATGCCGCGTGCCAGCACCGCGACGATCGTCGTCAGCGGTGCCGCGCCGGAAGCCGCGGCCTGCCCGATCACCACCGGTTCCGCGCACGGGCCTCCGGTGAAGTGCGAGACGTTCATCCCCGTGAACACCGCGCCCGTCGCGTCGTAGGCGGCGGCCGAGACCTGGTGGTTCTCGTTCAGCGTGGCGCCGTCGAGCACCGCCGTCGCCCGCCGCACCAGTTCGAGCTCCTGATCGGTCAGCATGGTCCGGATACTAGGTCGATCGCGGAGGGCTGTCCGCTCGTTTTCCGGTGCGCGGCGGGGAATCGGCGGACGGCGTCGAGCCGATCAGGCCGCGGAGCGCACGGCCGTCGTGCTGTCCGCGACGAGGTCAGTGACGTCCTCATCGCGCCCGGTGCGGTGCAGCACGAGCTCGGCGAGCAGCCCGGTGGAGATCATCTGAACCGAGAAGATCTCCAGCAGGATGCCCAGGGTCAGCAGCGGCCGGGTGCCGATCGAGTTCTCGGTGAACACCCACACCCCGGTCAGGTACAGCAGGATCAGCGTGCCGAGCGAGCCCGCGACCACGCCCAGCCCGCCGAACAGGTGCGCGGGCCGCCGCCCGTAGCGGGTCAGCGCCACCACCGTCAGCAGGTCCAGCGCGCCGCGCACGTAGCGCTCCAGCCCGTACTTCGACGTGCCGTGCTCGCGCGCCCGGTGGTGCACCGGCAGCTCCCGCACCCGGTACCCCAGCTGGTGGGCCAGCGCCGGGATGTAGCGGTGCAGCTCGCCGTACAGCGGCACCCGCCGGTACACCTCGGTCCGGGCCGCCTTGAGCCCGCAGTTGTGGTCGGACAACCGCAGGCCGGTGATCACGCCGGTCATCCAGTTGAAGAACTTCGACGGCAACCGCTTGCCCAGCGGATCCTTGCGCTGCGCCTTGTGCCCGCTGACCAGGTCGGCTCCCGCGTCGAGCTCGGCGAGCAGCCGCGGCACCTCCGCCGGGTCGTCCTGCAGGTCCGCGTCGAGGGTGACCAGCAGCCGCCCGCGCACCTCGGCCACCCCGGCGGCCAGCGCGGCGGCCTTGCCGAAGTTGCGCCGCAGCCGCAGCCCCCGCACCCGCGGATCCACCGCGGCGTGCTCGGTGATGACGCGCCAGCTGTCGTCGGTGCTGCCATCGTCGACGACCAGCAGTTCCCAGCTGCGCGGCTGGGCGTCCATCGCCGCGGTGATCTCGGCGAACAGCTTCGGCAGGCTCTCGCCCTCGTTCTTCGCCGGGGCCAGCAACGACACCTCGACGTCCGCAGTGCGGTCGCTCATGACGCCACCTTCGGGTTCTCGGTGAGGGGACGGGCCCACCAGCCGTCCGGGAAGCGGAACGCGACGCGCAGCGGACCGGTGGTCGCCGCCGGGGCCACCGCGCGGTAGCCGAGGCCGATCTCGATGCCGACGGTCTGGCTCTCGGCGTCGGACCGCGGGATGTCCACGACACCACCGCCGACGACCTCGCCGTTCTGGTCCAGCACCGCGACGCACTCGGCCCGTTCGATGCCGGAGATCGCCCAGCCCTTGAGCATCCGCGCGCCGCCCTGGATCTGGTCGGTCTCCACGTTGAGGATCACGTCCCACCCGGCCGGGCGGGGTTCGCGGTAGCTGCCGACGCTCGGCACCCGCCAGCCGGAGGTGTCCACCCGCGCGCCGATCTCGGTGCCGTCGCCGCAGCCCAGGGTGAACTCGTCGGAGAACGGGTAGTGCCCCAGCGCTCGCATCCGCGGCAGCAACCGGTCGGGGGAGGGGAAGCGATCGGTGAACGCGTCGGTGGCGTCGACCTTCGCGGCGACCGCGAGCAACTGCTGGTTCGGCGCGTCCTCGCGCACGGTCTGCGCCATCGGGGCGCCCAGCGCCACGGTGCTCAGGACGGTCGTGAACACCGCCACCGACCGCACCGCGGGCCAGCGGGCCCACGCCACGGTGATCACGAGCACCGCGATCCACAGCGCGGCGGTCATGCTGTTGTAGCGGCTCTGCAGGCCGGCGGACTCGCCGAACGCCGCTCGCGAACCGGAGATCATCACCGCGCAGCCGACGGCGTACACGGCCAGGCCCCACCAGGGAGCGCTCGCCGAGCGGTGTTCGGGGCGCAGGCACCCCGGCAGGTGCACGGCCAGCAGCGCCAGCCCGGCGACCCCGGCGACCAGCGCCAGCGAGGGCTCGGTGCCCGTCCACACCATGCCGAGCATGCTCAGCCCGGCCAGCAGCGCCTGCGCCGGGTCATCGGTCGGGGAGGCGCCCCCGCCGCCCTGCGGGCCGCGCAGCACCAGCCAGGTCGCGACCACGACCACTCCGACGATCATCGGAGTGGCGATGCGCGCCCGCCGTTCGCCGCGCAACCACGCCACCAGCGACAACGCCGGCCACACCGCGAACGAGGTGCCGTAGCTGATCGAGGCCAGCAGCCCCAGCACCACCGCGGTCGACAGCCGCCCCCGCTGCATCGCCAGCAGCGCGCCGAGCACCAGCAGCATCGCCAGGATCCACGAGGCGCCGCTCATCGAGCGCACGAAGTTGTGGATGCCGTGCGGGTTGAACACCAGCGTCGAGGTTGCCACCACCAGCGCCGCGCGCTGCCAGCGGCCGAGCGAAGCGGGCAGCATCGCCCACACCAGCAGCACGCAGCCCACACCGAAGGCCAGCACCACCAGCCCCAGCGGATGGTTCAGGCCGTGCCCGAACCGGGCGCTGAGCCAGAACAGCAGGCTCGGCAGCACGAACGGGTGCTCGTTGCGGAACCCGAACAGCGCCTCCGGGCGCAGCGAGCCGTCCTCGCCGGTGATGTCCAGCAGGACCCACCAGTAGTCGTAGAAGTGCAGCTGAGGTGAGCGCAGCACTTCCCGGAGCATCATCAACGGCGGTACCAGGGCCGACAGCAGCAGCAGCCGAGGGCCGAGCGGTCCTGCGCGGAGCCGCTGTGAGCGGTCGCGCGGCAGGTCGTCGAGGTCCCCGGACGATGCGTGCTCGTCCCGCCCCGAAATGGACTCGGATGCGATCTCGGTCACGCGCTTTTCCCCATGTCACGGTCGAACGGCGACTCACCGTAGCAAGCGGCGTGCGCGGGTTCGGGCGTTTGTCGGGACATCGCCGGTGACGGTGTTCACCCGCGCTTTCCGGCTGGTGCGCGGCCCTCCGGAGGAGCCGCGAGGCGCCGATGCCCACCCGGTTCTCCGGTGCCGCGGCGGTGTGGAATAAGCTGCCGTCCTGCCCGCTCCCGGCGGCTCGGACCCCTAGCGGCCGGGTGCCATCGGGCGGTCTGTATGCTGTGTGAGCACTTCTCGCCGCCGGACGGGCGGAGAGGCAAAACGCCTGTGGAACCCGGTGTGCCCCTCGTGGGGACGAGGGTCGCGACACAGGAACCCCCCGAAGCCCGGCCTGGCCGGGTGGTAGGAACTCCGGCTCGCCGGAGAGGGCGTCAACGGGTGAACCAAGCGAACCGAGTAGCAGGAGACTTCCGACTCATGTACGCGATCGTCAAGACCGGCGGCAAGCAGTACAAAGTGGCGGTCGGGGACGTCGTCGAGGTCGAGAAGCTCGAAGGCGACGCCGGCACCGAGGTCACCTTCCCGGCTGTTCTGGTCGTCGACGGCACCGACGTCACCGCCGACGCCAACGCACTGGCGAAGGTCTCGGTGACCGGGAAGCTGGTCGAGCAGACCAAGGGCCCCAAGATCCGCATCCACAAGTTCAAGAACAAGACCGGATACCAGAAGCGCCAGGGTCACCGTCAGAAGTTGACCCGCGTTGAGGTCACCGGCATCACCAAGTGAGGACCTGAGTAGTCATGGCACATAAGAAGGGCGCATCCAGCTCTCGTAACGGCCGCGACTCGAACGCTCAGTATCTGGGCGTGAAGCGCTACGGCGGCCAGGTCGTCAAGGCCGGCGAGATCCTGCTTCGGCAGCGCGGCACGAAGTTCCACCCCGGCCTGAACGTGGGCCGCGGCAAGGACGACACGCTGTTCGCTCTCTCGGCCGGTGAGGTCGAGTTCGGCAGCAAGCGCGGTCGCAAGACCGTGAACATCGTGCCGGCCGAGGTCGTCTGACCCGGCTCTCGGCACAGCACTTCCCGACGAGGGGCGGGTCCGGTTCGCAAACCGGTCCCGCCCCTCGTTCGCGTTCGCGCTCGCGGACGCTGTGATGTCAGCACTTTCTTTACCTGGAGGGACTCGTGTCGCGGTTCGTTGACCGCGTGACCATCCACATCGCCGCGGGCGATGGGGGCAATGGCTGCGCCTCGGTCCACCGGGAGAAGTTCAAGCCGCTCGGCGGCCCCGACGGCGGCAACGGCGGCCGCGGCGGTGACGTGCGGCTCGTCGTGGATTCGGGCGTGCACACGCTGCTCGACTTCCACCACCGGCCGCACGCCGCCGCGGCCAACGGCAAACCGGGCAAGGGCGGGCACCGCAACGGCGCGATCGGCGAGGACCTGATCCTGCCGGTGCCGGACGGGACCGTCGTGCTCACCGAGGACGGCGAGGTGCTGGCGGACCTGATCGGCCCCGGCACCACGTTCGTCGCCGCCGAAGGCGGCCGGGGCGGGCTCGGCAACGCCGCGCTGGCCTCGAAGGCCCGCAAGGCGCCCGGTTTCGCGTTGCTCGGGGAGCCGGGTGACCAGCTCGACCTGGTGCTGGAGCTGAAGTCCGTCGCCGACGCAGGCCTGCTCGGATTCCCCTCGGCGGGCAAGTCGTCGCTGATCTCGGTCGTGTCCGCCGCGAAGCCGAAGATCGCGGACTACCCGTTCACCACGCTGGCGCCGAACCTCGGTGTGGTCACCGCGGGCGAGACGGTGTTCACCTTGGCCGACGTGCCCGGTCTGATCCCCGGAGCGAGCGAAGGCCGCGGGCTGGGCCTGGACTTCCTGCGCCACATCGAGCGGTGCGCGGTGCTGGTGCACGTCGTGGACTGCGCGACGATGGAGCCGGGACGCGATCCGCTGTCCGACGTGGACGCGTTGGAATCGGAACTGGCCCGCTACACGCCCGCGCTGCAGGGCGAGCACGGCGACCTCGGCGAACGCCCGCGGCTGGTGGTGCTGAACAAGGTCGACGTGCCGGAGGCGCGCGAGCTCGCCGACCTGATCCGGCCCGACCTGGAAGCCCGCGGACTGCGCGTGTTCGAGGTCTCCGCGGCCAGCCACGAAGGCCTCCGCGAGCTCACCTTCGCGCTGGCCGAGGAGGTCGAGCGCTACCGGGCGTCGCTGCCCGAACCCGAACCGGCGCGGGTCGTGGTGCGCCCGCACGCCATCGGAGACTCCGGGTTCACCATCGAGACCGACCCGGAGGACGACGCCGCGTTCGTCGTGCGCGGCGAGAAGCCGGAGCGGTGGGTGCGCCAGACCCAGTTCGACAACGACGAGGCGGTGGGCTTCCTCGCCGACCGGCTCGCGAAGCTCGGGGTGGAGGAAGCGCTGGGCCGCGCCGGTGCGGAGCCGGGCAGTCAGGTCACCATCGGCAGCGTGACCTTCGACTGGGAGCCGTCCACCCCGGCCGGTGTCGCCGCGATGCTCAGCGGGCGCGGCACCGACAACCGCTTGGACTCGACCGACCGCGTGGGCGCCTCCGAGCGCAAGGCGGCGAAGAAGGCGCGCCGTTCGCACCTCGACGAGCAGGGCGGCTACATCGGCGGTGACGAGGAGGACGAATGACCGACGCGGTGGAGCTGTCGCCGACCCGCAAGTCGATCGCGGCGGCGCACCGCCTCGTCGTCAAAGTCGGTTCGTCCTCGCTGACCACGTCGAAGGGCGCGCTGGACCAGGCGCGGCTAGCCGCGCTGGTGGACGCCGTCGCCGCCCGCGTCGACGCGGGCTGCCAGGTCGTCGTGGTGTCCTCCGGTGCCATCGCGGCCGGGATCGCGCCGCTGGGACTGCGCCGCAGGCCGCGTGACCTCGCCACGAAGCAGGCCGCGGCCAGCGTGGGGCAGCAGGCGTTGGCGCACGCCTACGCCGAGTCCTTCGCCCGCTACCGCCGCACCGTCGGGCAGGTGCTGCTCACCGCCGACGACGTGGTGCGGCGGGCGCACTACCGCAACGCGCAGCGCACGCTGAACCGCCTGCTCACGCTGGGTGTGGTGCCGGTGGTCAACGAGAACGACACGGTCGCCACCGCGGAGATCAGGTTCGGGGACAACGACCGGCTCGCCGCGCTCGTCTCGCACCTCGTCGGCGCGGACGCGCTGCTGCTGCTGTCCGATGTGGACGCCCTCTACGACGGTGATCCGCGCGGTGGGGGTGCGTCGGTGATCCGCGAGGTCACCGGTGCGGGCGACCTCGACGGCGTGGACGCGAGCGGAGCGGGGTCGGGGGTCGGCACCGGCGGCATGGCCTCCAAGGTCGAGGCCGCCCGGGTGGCGTGCACCGCGGGCATCCCGGTGCTGCTGACCTCCGCCGCGCAGGCCGGGCGGGCGCTCGGCGACGCCGACGTGGGCACCGCGTTCGCGGCCACCGGCACCCGGCTCTCGGCCCGCCGGTTCTGGCTCGCGCACGCCGCGGGCGCCCGCGGCCGGTTGTGGCTGGACGACGGGGCGGTCGCGGCCGTGGTCCGGCGGCGGCGTTCGCTGCTGGCGGCCGGGATCACCTCGGTCGAAGGCACCTTCGACGGCGGCGACGTCGTCGAACTGCTCGATCCGTCCGGGATCGTGGTGGCACGTGGTGTGGTCGCCTACGACGCGGGTGAGCTGCCCGACCTCATCGGCCGCTCCAGCCACGAACTGCCCGCGGAGCAGCGCCGCGAGGTCGTCCACGCCGACGACCTGGTCGCACTGCGCTGACGGCGTTCGCGCTCAGCGGAGTTCGGTGCCCTTGGTCTCCGGGAGGGTGCGGATGACCAGGAACGCGACCACGGCGCTCCCGGCGATGTACCAGAAGAACGCGGTGGACGCGTCGACCGCGGCCAAGCCCTGGATCACCAGCGGAGCGGTGCCGCCGAACACGGCGACCGTCAGGTTGTACCAAGCCCCGATGCCCAGACCGCGCAGCTCCGTCGGGAACAGCTCCGACATGATCGCCGGGGCGATCGACGTCATCGCCGTGTAGAGGCCGACGCCGACGCAGAAGACGACCAGCAGGCTGCCGAGCCCCGGGCGGACCAGGGCCGACAGCGGCACGATCAGCACCGCCGTCGCCGCCGACCACGCCAGCAGCTGCGGTTTGCGCCCGAAGCGGTCCGACAGCACGCCCATCGGGTACTGCAAGGCGATGAACAGCGCGGTGGCCACCGACAGCGCCAAGAAGACGTCCGTGGCGTCGGCACCGCGGGTCTTCACCGCGAACGGGGTCAGCGCGCTGAAGAACGTGTAGTAGCACAGCGTCGAGAGCATGCTGAACCCGATCAGCTGGCCCACCGCCTTGGGGTGCAGCCGCAACGTCGTCCGCAGCGGTTTCGCGAGGGCGCGGGCCTTCTCCCGGTTGTCCTCGAACTGCTCGGTCTCCTCCAGCGAGCGGCGCAGCCACACGCCGATCAGCCCCAGCACGCCGCCGATCACGAACGGGATGCGCCAGCCGAAGTCGGTGAGCTGCTGCTCGCTGAGCACCGAGGTCAGCAGGAAACCCAGCAGCGAGGCGATGAGCAGCGCGGTGCCGGTGGAGATGTAGAAGAAGGCGGAGTAGCGCCCGCGCCTGCTCGCCGGGGCGATCTCGGCCAGGTAGGCCGACGCGTTCGACACCTCGCCGCCCAGCGACAGGCCCTGCCCGATCCGGGCCAGCACGAGCAGCGCGGGCGCCGCCCAGCCGATCAGGTCGAAGGTCGGCAGCACCCCGATCAGCAGCGAACCGCCCGCCATCAGCGCGATCGTCAGCAGCATCGCCGTCTTCCGGCCGCGCAGGTCGGCGAACCGGCCGAGCAGCCAGCCGCCGAGCGGGCGGAAGAAGAACGCGAGCGCGAACGTGGCGAGCGTGTTCACCAGCGCCAGCTCACCGGGGAAGAAGCGGCTCGCGAAGTACACGCTGAACGCGCTGTAGATCGTCCAGTCGTACCACTCGATCGCATTGCCGATGCTTGCCGCGACGAGCTTGCGCATCGGCAGCCGATGCCGCTCGGGCACGGATGTAGCCGTCACCGTCCGCCCCTCCCCGAATCGGTCCCCCACACGGGCTAGTGGGTCGGATCACACTAGAGCTCCTGGCACCCGCCTGGAAACCCTTCCCAGCCACCGGACCCACCGTTTCGCGTGAAACACCCCGATCACCACCCCACCCTCAGCGACCCGCCCGGCCCCTCAACCCCGAACCACCCCACGTCCGAGCGACACCGCCCACCCGCAATTTCTCGCGAAATTGACGAGGGGAAACGCCGTGATCAGCGGAAACGTGAGCGGTGGGATTCAATTTCTCGCGAAATTGCAGGGGGTGGGTGACATTCGTGCGGGTGGAATCGGTGTCGACGCTGGGGAGCGTGCGGTAAGAGACGGCTCAGCCGGTGGAGGCGAGGGTGAACGGCAGCACCGCCGGGGCACCCGCGAGCCGCAAGGTGCGGGCGACGATCGCCGAGGTCCAGCCGGTGTCGGTGTAGTCGTCCATCAGCAGCACCGGACCGTCCAGCTCGGCGACCTTCGCCGCGAGGTCCTCCGGCACCTTGAACTGCCCGCGCAGCGAACCGACGCGCTGCGCGCTGTTGCCGCGCTTCGGCGACGTCGACGGATTCGTCGCCACCTCGCCCAGCAGCGGCAACCGGCCGATCGTGGCGATGCGCTGCGCGAGGGTGCGCACCAGCAGCGGCCTGCTGTTCGAGCCGATCGAGATGACGCCCACCGGCCGCTGCTCCCAGTCCCAGGAGGCCAGCACCTGCACGCACGCCTGGAACAGGTCCTCCGGCAGCTCCTGGTCCGCGACACCGGTGCCGAGCAGTTCGCGCAGCCGATTGCCCCAGCCGATGTCGGTCAACCGGCCCACGGCGCGGCCCGGTTCGGCGCGCTCTCCGGCGGGCAGCCTGCCGGAGACGGCGAGCCCCAGCGCATCCATGCCGCTCGGCCACATCTTGCGCGGTTCGAACACGACGCCCGGCCGGTGCAGCCGCTCCTGCGCCTGCTGGACCACCTGCTCGTCGACGTCGGTGGAGCGGTTCTCCCCGGTGCAGTTGTCGCAGCGCCCGCACGGCTCGGCGTACGGGTCGTCGAGCTGGCGGCGCAGGAACTCCATCCGGCATTCGGTGGTGCCCAGGTAGTCCAGCATCGCCTGCTGCTCGGAGGCCCGTTCCGCGGCGATGCGCCCGTAGCGTTCGGCGTCGTAGCTCCAGGGTTCGCCGGTCGCTTCCCAACCGCCCTTGACCCGGCGCACGGCGCCGTCCACGTCGAGGACCTTGAGCACCATCTCCAGCCGGGACCGGCCCAGTTCGACGCGGGGTTCCAAACCGGCCGTGGACACGGTGCCGCTTTCGGCGAGGGCGGCCAGGATCGAGCGGACGGTGCCCTCCGGCGGGAACGCGAGCGACGCGAAGTAGCGCCAGATCTCCTGGTCCTCCGGTCCGGGCAGCAGCAGCGCCTCCGCGCGCCGCACACCACGACCGGCGCGGCCGATCTGCTGGTAGTAGGCGATCGGCGAGGACGGCGCACCCAGGTGCACCACAAAACCGAGGTCGGGCTTGTCGAAGCCCATGCCCAGCGCGGAGGTCGCCACCAGCGCCTTGACCCGGTTCGCCAGCAGGTCCTCCTCCGCGCGCTGCCGCTCCTCCGGGTCGGTGCGCCCCGAGTAGGAGGCGACCTCGAAGCCCTGGTCGCGCAGGTACCCGGCGACCTCGTCGGTGGCCGCGACGGTGAGCGTGTAGATGATCCCGGAGCCGGTCATGTCGCCGAGGTTGCTCGCCAGCCACGCGAGCCGCGCCTGCGCCGTCGGCAGCCGCAGCACGCCGAGCCGCAGGCTCTCCCGGTCCAGGGTGCCGCGCAGCACCAGCGTCTCCTGCGGGTCGCTGAACTCGCCGCCGACGCCGAGCTGGTCGGACACGTCCTGCACGACGCGGTCGTTGGCGGTGGCCGTCGTCGCCAGCACCGGGACGCCTTCGGGCAGCTCGCCCAGCAGCGTGCGCAGCCGGCGGTAGTCGGGCCGGAAGTCGTGGCCCCAGTCGGAGATGCAGTGCGCCTCGTCGACCACCAGCAGGCCCGCGCTGTGGGTGAGCTCCGGCAGCACCGTGTCCCGGAAGTCGGGATTGTTCAGCCGTTCGGGGCTCACCAGCAGCACGTCCACGTCGCCGACGGCGACCTGCTCCTCGATGGACTGCCAGGCCTGCGGATTGGCCGAGTTGATCGTGGCGGCGCGCACGCCCGCGGCTTCGGCGGCTTCGACCTGGTTGCGCATCAGCGCCAGCAGCGGCGAGACGATCACCGTGGGGCCTTCGCCGAGTTCCCGCAGCAGCGCGGTGGCCAGGAAGTACACCGCGGACTTGCCCCAGCCGGTGCGCTGCACCACGAGCGCGCGCCGACGATGCAGCACCAGGGCCTGGATGGCGCGCCACTGATCTTCGCGCAGTTCCGCATCCGGACCGGCCAGCGCACGGAGCCGTTCATCGGCGAGTTCCCGCAGGGCTTGTTCGTCCACGCCTCGATTCCTACCGGATGGCGCCGACGTGCCCGGCACCGCCCATCGCTTCGTCACCAGCGGAACTCGGTTGCGGGCGCCCACTAGGCTGGTCGCGTGACGACGAGCATCGAATCCACCGACGCCCGGCAGGCGGAGACCGCCGGCGACGAACTCCGCGACCAGGTGCGCGACGCGGCTCGGGCCGCTCGGGACGCCGCCGCCGAACTGGCGCTGCTGCCGCGAGGCGCGAAGGACGCGCTGCTGCACGCGATGGCCGATGCGCTCGTCTCCCGCGCCCCGGAGATCTTGGCCGCCAACGAGCTCGACGTCGCGCGCGCGGAGGACAACGGCACCGCCGCCGGGTTGATCGACCGGCTGCGGCTGAGCACCGACCGCGTCGAGGGGATCGCCGACGGGCTGCGCACCGTCGCCGGGTTGCCGGATCCGATCGGCGAGGTCGTGCGCGGCAACGTGCTCGCGAACGGCCTGCAGCTCCAGCAGGTCCGGGTGCCGCTGGGCGTCGTCGGCATCGTCTACGAAGGCCGTCCCAACGTGACCGTGGACGCCGCCGGGCTCACGCTGAAGTCCGGCAACGCCGTGCTGCTGCGCGGTTCCGCGTCGGCGGAGCAGTCGAACACCGCGCTGGTCGCGGTGCTCCGCGAAGTGCTCGTCGAGCACGAGCTGCCCGCCACGGCCGTGCAGCTGCTGCCCAGCCACGACCGCGCCTCGGTGCGGCACCTGATCACCGCGCGCGGCCTGGTGGACGTCGTGATCCCCCGCGGCGGTGCGGGCCTGATCTCCACGGTCGTCGAGCAGTCCACGGTGCCGACGATCGAGACCGGGGTGGGTAACTGCCACGTGTACGTCGACGCGCACGCCGACGCGGACACCGCGCTGCGCATCCTGCTCAACTCCAAGGCGCGTCGCCCGAGCGTGTGCAACGCCGCGGAGACGCTGCTGGTGCACCGGGATGTCGCGGCCGAGTTCGTGCCGCGCGCGGTCGCCGAGCTGCGCGCCGCCGGGGTCACCGTGCACGGCGACGACGAGGTCGTCCGCCTCGGCGGTTCCGGCGTGGTCGCCGCCGAGGAGCACGACTGGGACACCGAGTACGGCTCGCTGGACATCGCCGCCGCCGTCGTGGAGTCGCTGCCCGCGGCGGCCGAGCACATCCGCGCTCACGGATCCGGGCACACCGAGGCCATCGTGACCAGCGATGTCCGCGCCGCGCGCCAGTTCACCGCGCGGGTCGACTCGGCGGCGGTGATGGTCAACGCCTCCACGGCGTTCACCGACGGAGCCGAGTTCGGCATGGGCGCCGAGATCGGCATCTCCACGCAGAAGCTGCACGCCCGCGGCCCGATGGGGCTGCCGGAGCTCACCTCCACGAAGTGGCTCGTGTTCGGCGACGGGCACGTGCGGCCCGCGGGCTGAGCGGCGGCGCGCGGGGCGTGTGATCAGTCACCGTCGCGCAGTTCGCCGGCGCTACCTGGGAGGTCGCTGGATTAGGCTGTGCAGTCATGTCTCGTCGGCGCCGTATCGGGGTCATGGGTGGCACCTTCGACCCGATCCACCACGGTCACCTTGTGGCTGCCAGTGAAGTGCAGGCCCAGTTCGGCCTCGAACAAGTGATCTTCGTGCCGACCGGCCAGCCGTGGCAGAAGGGCCACGACGTGGTCAGCCCGGCCGAGGACCGCTACCTGATGACGGTCATCGCCACGGCGTCGAACCCCCGGTTCCTGGTGAGCCGGGTCGACGTGGACCGCAGCGGCCCCACCTACACCGCCGACACCCTCAGCGACCTGCGCGCGCAGTACCCGGACGCCGAGCTGTACTTCATCACGGGCGCCGACGCGATGGAGCAGATCCTGTCCTGGCACCGGGTGGAGGAGCTGTTCGAGCTCGCGCACTTCATCGGCGTCACGCGTCCCGGCTATTCGCTCGACGACGCGCACCTGCCGCAGGGCTCGGTGTCGCTGGTGGAGATCCCGGCGATGGCGATCTCCTCCACCGGCTGCCGGGAACGCGTGAACGCGGGCCTGCCCGTCTGGTACCTGGTTCCCGACGGGATCGTCCAGTACATCACCAAGCGCGGCCTCTACCGCGCCGAAGACGGCTCACCAGCACCGGAGTGGGGTCCGTGAGCGTCCGATAGGACCTCGATATCGCCGGTCAGGCGCCGCTGTCGAGGTCCAGTGCCATCAGGACGTCGTCGACGTAGTCGCCCTGCAGGAAGAACTCGCCCCGCAGGGTTCCTTCGACCCGGTAGCCGTGCCGCTGGTACAGCGCCTGCGCGCGGGGGTTGGAGCCGAGCACCTTCAACGTGATCCGGCGTGCGCCGCGCGCGACGGATTCCTGCCGGATCGCGTGCAGCAACGCCGTCCCCACTCCGCGCCCTTGGTGTTCCGGGGCGACCGAACACCCGTAGATCAGTTGGACGTGGGCCGTGACCGAGCCGACCTTGGGCTGGGCGAGCGAGCTCGGGACCAATTTCGCGAAACCCAGCGGGTGCGCGTTCTCGACGGCCACGAGGACGTCCTCGGGGCGGACCGGCTCGGTGAAGACGGGGGCGTCGAGCGGTGGTCGCGGGAACACCGACGATTCCGGCGACCACGCGGTGTGCACGATTCGTGCGAGTTCTGGTTCGTCGTCCTGAACAGCCGTCCGCACTCGCATCCGCCGACTCCTCTCGCTGACCTCACGTCCAGTTTCCTGTTCGGCGCAACCGATTATCGGGATCGACGGAAATCCGCTGCGGGTCTTCCGCGCCCGCGTCCCGGGGTCTCGGAACTCGTCGCAGTGGTCCACGTCCCGTGCGCACCCCGGTGGTCGTGGTGGGCGTGGTGGGGCTGGCTATCCTGGGGCGCGTGGGCGGAACCGTGCCCGCCTGAGAGGAGTGACGTGGCAGCCACTGAGGAAGCCCGCAGGCTGGCCCTCGTCGCGGCGCAGGCCGCGGCGGACAAGAAGGCGAACGACCTCGTGCTGCTCGACGTCTCCGAGCAGCTGGTGATCACTGATTGCTTCGTGATCGCCTCGGCGCCGAACGAGCGCCAGGTCGACTCGATCGTCGAGGCCGTCGAGGAGAAGATGCGCGCCGCGGGCACCAAGCCGGTGCGCAGGGAAGGCGCCCGCGAGGGGCGCTGGGTGCTGCTCGACTTCGTCGAGGTCGTGGTGCACGTGCAGCACGCCGACGAGCGGTCCGTGTACGAGCTGGAGCGGTTGTGGAAGGACTGCCCGCGCATCGACTTCGTCGACAGCGCCGTTCCCGCTGAGCAGCAGGACGGCGTCGAGTGAGCTTGGATCGCCTGGTGCTGTGGCGCCACGGCGAGACGGACTACAACGCCGCCGGCCGCATCCAGGGGCACCTCGACACGTCGCTGACCGAGAACGGCATCGCGCAGGCGCACCGCGCCGCCCCGGCGATCGCGGCGTTCGAACCGGAGGTCGCGGTCGGGTCGGACCTGCGGCGGGCGAGCGCGACCGCGGCGGCGTTCACCGAGGTCTCCGGCATGCCGGTGCGGCAGGACAAGCGGCTGCGCGAGACCCATCTGGGCGAGTGGCAGGGCCTCAGCGGTGCCGAGGTCGAGCACGGCTGGCCGGGGTCGATGGCGGTGTGGCGATCCGATTCGACGTGGGCGCCGCCCGGTGGCGAGTCCCGCGTGGAGGTCGCCGAGCGCGCGTTCGAGGTCGTCGACGAGCTCGACTCCGCTCATCGGGCGACCGCGCTGGTGTGCGCGCACGGTGGGCTGATTACCGGGTTGACGGCTCGGTTGCTGGAGTGGCCGGTGGAGATGTGGACCGGTCTCGGCGGGGTCTCGAACTGCCACTGGGTGGTGCTGACGCGGCACGCGGTCACCGGTCGGTGGCGGCTGACCACGTACAACGGCGGTATGCCTGCCTGAGCGCCTGGTCACCCTTGAGGGTGCGCGCGACGGCCGGACCTTAGGGTTGCGCGCGTGTCCGTAGCCGTCGTCACCGATTCGACCGCGTACCTGCCGACCGGGTTCGCGCAGCGGCACGCGGTCCAGGTGGTTCCGCTGCACGTCAGCGTGCAGTCCGCCGAGCCTGTCCCGGAGCACGAGTTCGATTCGGGACGGCTGCTGGCGGCGTGGGACCGCAAGCAGCGGGTGACGACCTCCGGCGCGAGCGTCGGCGAGTTCGCGGCGGCGTACCGGGAGGCGTTGTCCTCCGGTGCCGACGGAGTGGTCTCCATCCACCTGTCCCGCCGGCTGTCGGGCACCTGGGACGCCGCGCGGCTGGCGGCGAGGGAGGTCGACCCGGAACGGGTGCGCGTCGTCGATTCCCGTTCCGCCGCGATGGGGCTGGGTTTCGCCGCGTTGGGGGCGGCGGAGAGCGCCCGCTGCGGGGCGAGCCTGTCCGCGGTGGAGAGCCGGGCCGCGTTGATCGCGCAGCGGACCAGGACGTTGTTCTCCGTGCAGACCTTGGAGCACCTGCGCCGCGGTGGCCGGATCGGTGCCGCGGCGGCCGTGCTGGGCACGGCTCTGGCGATCAAACCGCTGCTGCACGTGCACGAGGGCCGGGTGGAGCTGCTGGAGAAGGTGCGCACCACGGCGCGCGCGCACGCCCGGCTGCTCGACCTGGTGTGCCGGTCCGCGGAGGAGGGGCCGGTGTCGGTGGCGATCCACCACTTGGCCGCTCCCGAATGGGCGGAGCGGCTCGCGGAGCAGTTGCGCAGGCACGCGTCGGCGGCGCTGGAATGCGTCGTGTCCGAGGTGGGGCCGGTGGTAGGGGCGCACATCGGCCCTGGAGCGCTGGGTGCGGTGGTGTTGCCGGGAGGCTGGCGGCCGACTGCTTGATCCTGCGATTCACTCTGATGAATAGCGGATACATCTGCTTTCGAGTGAATTCGACGTCGAGTTGTCCACAGGTCATCGATTCATCCACAGATTCTGACATTCGGTCTGGGCGCGGCCGGAACGGACTTCTAACGTCGATGGCATGGCTGCTCCGACCCGCCTTCGTGGCGTTCTCCACGATTCCCCCGAATCCGCGACCACCCCGCGAGCTCGCCTGCTCGCGCTGAAGCAGCAGGCCGATCGCGAGTCCCGAACCCAGGAACGGGATTCCCGCGAGCACGACGACACCGCGGTTCCGCTCGATTCCGGAATCGAGCACGATTCGCGCGCCGGCCCCGAATCCTCCGGACGGCATTGCGCCACGGCGGAACCGGACACCCGGACGCGACGAGTGCTGCAGCGGTGGCTGCCCGAATCCGTGCTGGGGGCCAGGCTCGACCCCGGCCGCGCGGGACGGCTCGGCCTGCTGCTCGCGGCCGCGCTGGCGCTCATCATCGTCATCGTCACGACCTGGGTGGATCGCCCGGTTGCCGAACCCGCTCCAGGACCGCCGCTGCCCGTTCAACCGGCCCCGGCCGCCCCTGCACCACCCCCACCGCCGCCGGAATTGGTGATCAGCGTCGTCGGCGAGGTCGCTCGCCCCGGCCTCGTCACCGTGCGGCCCGGCGCCCGCGTGGCGGACGCGCTGGAAGCGGCGGGCGGTTCGAACGCGGGATCCGACATCACGGCGCTCAACCTGGCGCGGCGGCTGGCCGACGGCGAACAGCTCTACGTCGCCGTCCCGGTACCACCGGGCGCGAACACCGGGCAGGCCGAGTCGAGCCCCGGAACTGGGACGTCCTCGACGAAGGTCGACCTCAACACCGCTACTGAGGAGCAACTCGATGCGCTGCCCGGAGTCGGCAAGGTCATGGCGGAACGGATCGTGCAGTGGCGCACCGAGCACGGGCGCTTCGGCTCCATCGATCAGTTGCAGGACGTCGACGGCATCGGGGAGACCCGATTGTCCAAGCTGCGCGAACTGGTCCAGGTGTGAGGGCCACGTCCTTCCCGCACTCGGCTCTGCTCGACCTGCGGCTGGTTCCGGCGGCCCTCGTGACCTGGGCGGTGACGCTGGTCGGGCTGCTCGGCGGCTGGGTCCCGGCAGCGGTGCTCGCGTGCTCGTCGGCGGTGCTGCTGGTCGCGGCGTGGTCGGTGCGGGGCCGGGCGTGGCGCAACGGCCTGCTCGCCGTGCTGATCATCGCCGGGGTCGCCGCCGCGGGTGTGGCGGTGCGCGCCCACGCGGTCAGCGCGCACCCGCTGCGCGTCGCGGCACAGCAGGGCGAGCGGGTGACGCTGCGAGCCACGCTCGCGGAACCACCGCGTCCGCTGCAGGGCGCGTCCTACGGGGCGCGGCGTGCCCAGGACCGCTCCCTGGCGCACGTGCGGCTGAGCTCCGTCGACACCGGCGAGGGGAAGACCCGGGTCGGTGGCAGGGCGTTGCTGCTGGTGCCCACGGCGCAGTGGCGGACCTTGATCGCGGGCCAGGAGATGACGGTGACCGGGAGGGCGGTCCCACCGCGCGGCGGGGAACTGCTGGCGGCCGCGGTCCAGGTCAACCGGCCGCCGACCCAGGTGCTCCCGCCGCCCGGCTGGCAGCGGGTGGCGGAAGACCTCCGCGAAGGACTGCGGTCGACTTCGCGAGCGGTGCTGGGCCCGGCCGCCGCCGGACTGCTGCCCGGACTGGTCGTCGGCGACACCGGTCGGTTGCCACCGGAAGTCGTGGAGCAGTTCGACACCGCGGGGCTGACCCACTTGATGGCCGTCTCGGGGGCGAACCTCGCCATCGTGTGCGGAGCGGTGCTGCTGGTGCTGCGGCTGGCCGGGGCGGGACCGGTGCCGTCCTCGGTGGGCGCCGGGCTGGCGATGGCCGGATTCGTGGTGCTGGCCGGACCGGAGCCGAGCGTGCTGCGGGCGGCCGTGATGGGCGCGATCACGCTGTTCGCGCTGGCGCTGGGACGGGAGCGATCGGCGTTGCCGACCTTGTCGGCCAGCGTCATCGGCCTGTTGCTGCTCGCCCCGGGCTTGGCGACCACGGTGGGCTTCGCGCTGTCGGTGGCGGCGACGGCCGGGCTGGTCCTGCTGGCACCGGTGTGGGCGGGTGCGATGCACGCCAGGGGAGTGCCGGTCGGGATCGCCGAGTCGCTGGCGGTGCCCGCGGCGGCGCACCTGGTCACGGCCCCGCTGGTGGCGGCGATCTCCGGGGAGGTCAGCCTCGTCGCGGTGGCGGCGAACCTGCTCGCCGGGCCGCTCGTCGCGCCCGCGACCGTGCTGGGCGTCGCGGCCACCGTGCTGGCTCCGATCTCCGCTGCGCTGGCCGCCGCGCTGGTGTGGCTGGCGGGGCCGGAGCTGGAGTGGGTGCTCGCCGTGGCGCGGCACGCGTCGGCGGTGCCGGGCGCCTCGTTCGGCTGGCCCTCGGGAGTGCTGGGCGGGGCGTTGCTGGCGGTGCTCTCGGTGATCGCCCTGATCGTGCTGCGCGGTCGCATCGCCCGGCTGGTGCTGGCGAGCGTGGTGCTGATCGTCGTGGTGGTGGTGATCCCGATCCGGCACCAGGTGGCGCCGTGGCCGGTGCCGGGCTGGGCCGTGGTGGCCTGCGACGTCGGCCAGGGCGACGGCCTGGTGCTGTCCACCGGGCGCGATCGCGAAGCTGTCGTCATCGACACCGGGCCGGATCCGGTGCTGATGGCCGAATGCCTGCGGCGGCTGCGGATTCGCAGCGTGCCGCTGGTGCTGCTGACCCACCTGCACGCCGATCACGTCAGCGGGCTCCCGGCGGTGCTGTCCGGCCGGGAGGTGGGCTCGGTCGCCGTCGGGCCGCTGAACGAACCCGCGTGGGCGGCGCAGGAAGTGCGGGCGACCGCTCGCGCGCACGGGGCTCACGTGCTCCCGCTGCACGCGGGGCAGCGGCTGCGCTGGCCGGGGCTGGTGCTCGACGTGCTCGGCCCGAGGGGCGAGTTGGCGCGGACCACGTCGGCCGACGACGCCAACGACGCCTCGTTGGTGGTCAAGGCGACGACTCCGGCCGGTCGCGTGCTGCTCACCGGGGATGTCGAACTGCCGGGCCAGTCCGAACTGCTGGCGGCGGGGGTCGATCTCCGCGCGGAGGTGCTCAAGGTGCCGCACCACGGTTCGCGCTACACGTCGCCCGCGCTGCTCGCGGCGGTGCGGCCGCGGGTCGCCGTGATCAGCGTCGGCGCGGGCAACGACTACGGCCACCCCAGCCCGTTGATCCTGGGCGCCCTGACCAGGATGGGCGTGCGGATCCAGCGGACCGACCAGTCCGGGGACATCGCCATCGCCGCCGAGGGCGACGGCCGCGCGGTGGTCGAACGAGGAGATCCGGTGCGGCCGGACGAGAACTGACCGGGGTGGTACGCGCACCACCGTCACGGCCCACGAATCAGGTGGCCCGCCGACTCACCAGAAGCGCAAGATTCGAAGCACGGTGGAAGCGTGGATCCGGCCGAAGCCGAACAGCATCTCCACCCCGTCCGCCAACATGCGCGGGTCGTGTCGCGCGGTCCGCAGCAGTGCGGATGCCCACCGCGGGTTGCGCAGTAGCCGCTGCGAAACGAGGGAGGAGACGAAGTGGGCCCGGTAGCGTCGGCGGAAGTCCGCCTCGAAGCCGGTCAGCGCCGCAGCAAGCGCGGCTCCGTCGTCGAGGCTCGGCGGTAGGGCCTCGACGAGGCGTTCGGCCGCGGAGACCGCATAGGCGATGCCTTCGCCGCTCACCGGGTTGATCATCGACGCGGCGTCGCCGATCAGAACCGCTCGAGGATGCGCCATCTTCGCCAGGCCGCCGACGTGCGGGAGGTGGTAGGCGCGTTGATCATGGAGCTCGCCGAGTTCGATCCCACGCGCCCGCACGCTGTCGGCGAACGTCGACGTGAGCGCCTTGATGTCGTCGTCGCGGTCTTGCATGCTCTTGAGCGAGCCGACGATACCGATGTTGACCAGGCCGTTGGTGAGCGGGAACAGCCAAGCGTAGTGCGGTAGCAAGTCCGCGCGGAAATCGAACAGCAGTCGTGGCCCGATTTTGCCGCCGGGTTGAAAATCTCCACTCTCGGCGTACGCGCGGCTCGCCAGGCCTCGATGTTTCTTGGCTCTGGCCGAATCGGTTTCCGAGGACAGTTCTTTCCGGATCGCCGAGTGTGCCCCGTCGGAGCCCACCACCAATCGAGCGTTGATCGAACGTAATGTCCCGTCGGCGGCTCGCAGCCGGACTTCCCGCGTGCTCGGGCCGTCGACCATGGACAGGTAACGCATGCCCGTGAAGTCCGCGGCTCCGGCTCGCATGGCCGCGCGCACCAGCCGATCGTCCAGCTCCAGCCGGGAGATGACGTGGCCGTGGGCCACACGCCCGTCGTCGCGGGAGATTGCGCTGTGCAGCTGCTCGCCGACCGGTCCGAAGATCGTGACATCGTTGATCGGCGTGCGGTCGGCGAACACGTTCCCGAGGCCGAGGCGGTGAATGACTTCGACCGCGCCAGGGCCGACCCCGTCCCCGCACGTCTTATCCCGGGGAAAGATGGCCCGGTCCACCAACGCGACGCGCAGGCCTCGCCGCGCTGCGGAATATGCTGCGACGGATCCGGCCGGACCGGCGCCGACGACGACGATATCGAAGGATTCCTGCGTCATGCGGCGCAGTGTCGCACGCTTCGCGGAAGGGTGGTGCTTTGTCGAATTGCTCGAACCGGGTCGTGTCATTTCCGGTCATCGGCGAAATGTTCCAACTCGCAATTGTGGAATTCGCTGAGGAGAAATTCGGCTGGTGAACGGTGACCGGAGCCGTCCCAGCACCGTGGGCCGCGGCGCACCGCGGCCCACGGGGGACGATCAGAGGCCCAGCGCCTCGTTCACGGCGTCGGTGCTGGGGGCGACCGTGGCCTTCGGCCCGACCTGGTCCTGCACGGCGTCCAGGGTCTTGAGCCCGTCGCCGGTGATCAGCAGCACCGTCTCCTGGTCCGGGTCGATCTTGCCCGCCTCGATGAGCTTCTTCGCGGTCGCCACGGTGACGCCACCGGCGGTCTCGGCGAAGATGCCTTCGGTCCGGGCCAGCAGCCGGATGCCTGCCACGACCTCCTCATCGGTGACGTCCTCGATGGCCCCACCGGTGCGGCGGACCGCGTCGAGCACGTAGGGCCCGTCCGCGGGAGCCCCGATGGCCAGCGAGCGCGCGATGGTGTCCGGGCGCACCGGCTGCACCACGTCGTGGTCGCTCTTGAAGGCGGTGGCGACCGGGGAGCACCCGGTGGCCTGCGCACCGAAGATCCGGTACGGGCTCTGCTCGACCAGACCGGTCTGCCCGAGCTCGCGGAAGCCCTTGTCGACCTTGGTCAGCTGCGAACCGGACGCGATGGGAACGACGATCTGCTCCGGCAGCCGCCAGCCGAGCTGCTCGGCGACCTCGAAGCCGAGGGTCTTGGAGCCCTCCGAGTAGTACGGCCGCACGTTGACGTTGACGAACGCCCAGTCCTCGTGCTCGGCGGCGAGCTCGGTCGCCAGCCGGTTCACGTCGTCGTAGTTGCCGTCCACCGCGAGCAGCGAGCCCTCGTAGACCGCGCTCATCAGGATCTTCGCCCGCTCCAGGTTGGAGGGGACGAGCACCACGGAGTCCCAGCCCGCGCGGGCCGCGGCGGCGGCCACGGCGTTGGCGAGGTTGCCGGTCGAGGGGCAGGCGAGGACCTTGAAACCGAATTCGCGGGCGGCGGCCAGCGCGACCGCGACGACCCGGTCCTTGAAGGAGTGGGTCGGGTTGCCGGTGTCGTCCTTGATCCAGATCCGCTTGACGCCGAGCGCCTTCGCGAGATTGTCGGCACGCACCAGCCTCGTACAACCGGGCTCGGTGTTCGGGTACTCCTCGACGTTCGTCGGCACCGGCAGCAGCTTCTTGTAGCGCCAGATCGACCGCGGGCCGGACTCGATGTCCTCGCGGCGGATGCGCCCGAAGTCGTAGGCGACCTCGAGGGGCGAGAAGTCCTCCAGCGAGACGAACTCGGGTGCCAGGGGCTGGCGGTGGCCCTCTTCCTTCGACACCAGTTCGACGGCGGGACCCAGGTCGTAGGTCTTACCGGTGGAGTTCGGGGCTTGGGCGGCAGCAGTCATCGCGAGGTCCTTTCCTCATCTGTCCCGCGGGCGGGTCGGAGTTGGCACCAATTTCTTCGACTGCCTCGCGAGTGCCGCGAATGGTCGAGATGGTTGCCGGGGCTTCATCGGGCCGTTCCCTCTGCCCCTCTGGATGAGCTATTCGGTTGTGGCGGCAACGTTACGGTAGGGCGCCGCGTCCTGGCCAGCACGGTCCAGCGCACGGGAACGATCCGCGGTGTCGCAGGGTCATGCGACGATGCCCCTATGAGTTCTCCGTCGGTGGTCTGCGACCCGCTGCATTTGATCCTCGGGGACGAGGAACTGCTGGTGGAGCGTGCCCTGTGGGAGGCGGTCGGGGCGGCCCGCGCGGCCGACCCGGAAACCGAGCTGCGCAGGATCAAGGTGAGTGAACTCACCCCGCCGGAGCTCGACGAGCTGCTGAGTCCCTCGTTGTTCGCGGAGGGCCGAGTGGTGGCGCTGGAGGCCGCGCAGGACGCGGGCAAGGAGATCGCCGAAGCGATCTTGTCCCACGCCAGGCAGCCCGCGGACGGCGTGGTGCTCGTGATCGTGCACAACGGCGGGGGCCGCGGCAAGAACGCGAAGGAACTGCCGAACGCGCTGCGCAAGCTCAACGCCCGGGTCACGGAGTGCAACAAGATCACCAAGGGCTCGCAGCGCGAGTCGTTCGTCAAGGACGAGGTGCGGCGCGCGGGCGGGCGCATCGACGCCGCCGCGGTGGGCGCCCTGATCGAGGCGGTCGGCTTCGACCTGCGCGAACTGTCCTCCTCCGCGTCGCAGCTGGTCGCCGACACCGGGGGCAAGATCGACGATGCGGCGGTGCGCCGCTACCACCGCGGTCGTGCTGAGGTGACCGGCTTCGTCGTGGCGGAGAAGGCCGTGACCGGGGACCGGGCCGGGGCGCTGGAGGCGTTGCGGTGGGCGCTGCAGCTGGGCGTGGCGCACGTGCTGATCGCCGACGCCCTGGCCGACTCGGTCCGCACCATCGGCCGGGTCGCCGCTTACGGCCGAGGGGACCCGTTCCGGCTCGCCGGCGAGCTGGGCATGCCCGCGTGGAAGGTGAAGAAGGCGCAGGGCCAGGCGCGGGGCTGGAGCAGCGCCACGGTCTCCGAGGCGCTGCGCGCCGTCGCCGCGCTCAACGCCGACGTCAAGGGCATGGCCGCCGACGCCGATCACGCCTTGGAGCGCACCGTGCTGCGCTTGGTCGACCTGCACTCGTCCCGGAACTGACGCGTACCGCCCACGCGGGTCCAGCGGCGCTTCGTGGTTGCCCCGCACGACGAAACGGGGCCCGTTCCCCGGAGGGAACGGACCCCGTTGTCAGCCTGCGACCGGTCGAGCGCGAAGCCGGCCGGTGCCGCGCGGCTCAGAGCTCGTTGGCGACCTTGGCCAGCGCCGACTTCTTGTTGGCGGCCTGGTTGGCGTGGATGACGCCCTTGCCGGCGGCCTTGTCCAGCGTGCGCGAGGCGGCGCGCTGCAGCTCGAGGGCCTTGTCCTTGTCGCCGGCGGCAGCGGCCTCGCGGAACTTGCGGATGGCCGTCTTGATCGACGACTTCACCGACTTGTTGCGCAGGCGGTTGCGCTCGTTGGTCTTGATCCGCTTCATCTGGGACTTGATGTTGGCCACTGCGGGCGCCTCTTTCCTCGATCGGATTCGTCGTGCCGCGCTGAATCGGCGCTGCCGTGCCGGGTCGAGCGGACCTCGGCGCGCGCAGCTTTCCTCCCTGGCGGAATGCCGCACGGCACGGTCGGCAATCCTAGCAACGCCGCACCCGGCGCCGGCGCCGCGGTCCTGGCTGCGAGGGCGCTCACACGCGGCGCCGTCGCCGGTGGTCGCCGCATAGGGTCACCCGTCGTGTTCACCGCATTGGGCTGGCCCGGCTTCGCCGAACTGTCGCTGGCCGGGTTGATCTTCCTCTGCTGCGCGGCGTTCCTCGCCGGCGCGGTGGACGCCATCGTCGGTGGCGGCGGCCTGATCCAGCTGCCCGCGATGCTGCTGCTGGTGCCGGGTGGCGACCTGATCTATTCCTTGGGTACGAACAAGCTCGCCGCCGTCGCGGGCACCGCTGCCGCCGCCCGGACCTACGCGAAGCGGACCTCGGTGCCGTGGCGCAGCGCGCTGCCGATGGCGGCGGTCGCGTTCGTCGGCGCCTTGGGGGGCGCGATGTTCGCCGCCGCGCTGCCGCAGGCGGTGCTGACCGGAGTGGTGCTGGTGGCGCTGATCGCGGTCGGGATCTACACGTGGCGCAAGCCGGACCTCGGTTCGGTGGAGGCTCCTCGATTCGCTCCGGCCCGTCAGACCCAGGTGATGGTGGCGGGCGGCGCGGTGATCGGGTTCTACGACGGCATCGCCGGTCCGGGCACCGGCTCGTTCCTCGTCTTCCTGCTCGTCGGGCTCGTCGGTTTCGCCTTCGTCGGGGCGTCGGCGACGGCGAAGATCGTCAACGTGGCGACGAACCTCGGGGCGCTGCTGTTCTTCGTCGCCGCGGGCAAGATCCTGTGGGGGCTGGCGCTGGCGATGGCGGTGAGCAACGCGACCGGCAGCGTGCTGGGTGCGGCGATCGCGTCCAGCCGCGGTTCGGTGTTCGTGCGCAAGGTCTTCCTGGCCGTCGTGGTGGCCTTGGTGGCGAGTCTCGGGTGGAAGCTCGCGTCCGGGATCTGAGCATCCGGAGGCCGGTTCCGATCGGGCCGCGGGGCAAGACGTCACCGCTGCTGCGAAGGGCCGCGACAGGCGCGGGTTGAGATCGAGAACACCGGCGGGTCGCGGGAATGATCCGGCCCTGAGTGTGGTTGTATGAGTCGGCCGATTTTTGTGTTCGTGTTCGACACGCTCGCGAAAGTTGCGGGCGCGACTCTGTCCTGAGCGCAAGCTGGAGAGTTCGCCGTCTGGACTAGGCCCCGTTGCTCGCACAGTGCGGGCATCGGTACTCATCAGCTGTGAGGAGACAGAGATGGCACAGGGCACCGTGAAGTGGTTCAACTCCGAGAAGGGCTTCGGCTTCATCTCCCCCGACGGTGGCGGCCCGGACGTGTTCGTCCACTACTCGGCGATCGACGGCTCCGGCTTCCGCACCCTGGAAGAGAACCAGACCGTGACCTTCGAGATCACCCAGGGCCAGAAGGGCCCGCAGGCCAGCGGCGTTCGCCTGGTCTGAGAGCGGTGATCCGCTCGGCGGGTCCCCCACCTTCGTGGTGGGGGGCCCGCCGTTTTTTCGCCCCGATGCGGCCGAAGCGGTACAACCGGACCCATGGAGGTCCTCAACAGCCGCATGATCCTTCGCCCGCTCGACCCGGAGCGCTCGCTGCGCTTCTACCGGGACGTGCTGGGCCTCGCGATCTCCCGCGAATTCCCGGGAGGCACCGTGTTCTTCCTGGGGCAAGGGTTCCTGGAGTTGTCGGGCCGAGGTGAGCACGGCCCCAGCCCCGATCAGGTGCTGTGGTTGCAGGTGCGTGACCTGCGCTCGGAGTTCGACCGGCTCAGCGGGCTCGGCGTCGCGGTGGAGACCGCGCCGGTCCGGCAGCCGTGGGGCCTGGACGAGGCGTGGATCGCCGACCCGGACGGCATGCGGATCGTGCTCGTGGAGGTCCCGCAGGACCATCCGGTCCGCGCCGACCAGCGCCCGCGGTGAGCTGACCGGCCGCGCCCCGGATCCGGGCATTCGGAACTGGGCATAAGGGGCCGCCCGCGGCGTGGGACGATGTGGGTTGAACGCGCGCCCCGCGAGGACCCCGAGATCCCAAGGAACACCGAGTGAGCAGCTTCGCCGACAACACCTTCACGGACCCGGAGCGCATCCGGAACTTCTGCATCATCGCCCACATCGACCACGGCAAGTCGACGCTGGCGGACCGGATGTTGCAGCTCACCGGGGTGCTGGGGGAGCGGGCGTACCGGGCGCAGTACCTGGACCGGATGGACATCGAGCGCGAACGCGGCATCACGATCAAGGCGCAGAACGTCCGCCTGCCGTGGGAGAAGGACGGTGTCGAACACGTCCTGCACATGATCGACACTCCGGGGCACGTCGACTTCACCTACGAGGTGAGCCGGTCGCTGGCCGCGTGCGAGGGCGCGATCCTGCTGGTCGACGCAGCGCAGGGCATCGAGGCGCAGACGCTGGCGAACCTGTACCTGGCGATGGAGCACGACCTGCAGATCATCCCGGTGCTCAACAAGATCGACCTGCCCGCCGCGGAACCGGACAAGTACGCGGCCGAGCTCGCGCACATCATCGGCTGCGAGCCGGGCGACGTGCTGCGGGTGTCGGCCAAGACCGGCGAGGGCGTCGGGGCGGTCCTCGACGAGGTCGTCAGCCAGATCCCGGCTCCGGAGGGCGATCACGACTCGGCGCCCCGCGCCATGATCTTCGACTCGGTCTACGACACCTACCGGGGCGTGGTGACCTACATCCGGGTGGTGGACGGCAAGATCACGCCGCGGCAGCGCATCCGGATGATGTCCACCAACGCCACGCACGAGCTGCTCGAAGTCGGCATCATCTCGCCGGATCCCAAGCCCTCCGCCGGGCTCGGCGTCGGCGAGGTCGGTTACTTGATCACCGGTGTGAAGGACGTCCGCCAGTCCAAGGTCGGCGACACGGTCACCGCGGAGCGCAAGGGTGCCGTCGAGCCGCTCGGTGGTTATCGCGAGCCCAAGCCGATGGTGTACTCGGGCCTGTACCCGCTGGACGGCTCGGACTACCCGATCCTGCGGGAGGCGCTGGACAAGCTGCAGCTCAACGACGCCGCGCTGACCTACGAGCCGGAGACGTCGGGCGCGCTGGGCTTCGGCTTCCGCTGCGGCTTCCTGGGACTGCTGCACTTGGAGATCACCCGGGACCGGCTGGAGCGCGAGTTCGGCCTGAACCTGATCTCCACCGCGCCGAACGTGGTCTACCAGGTGAAGCTCGACGAAGGTGAGGACTTGGAGGTCACGAACCCGTCGGACTGGCCGGAGGCCAAGATCGGCGAGGTGCACGAGCCGATCGCCAAGTGCACCGTGATCGCCCCGTCCGAGTTCGTGGGCACGATCATGGAGCTGTGCCAGAGCAGGCGCGGCCAGCTCGACGGCATGGACTACCTGTCGGAGAGCCGCGTCGAACTGCGCTACACGCTGCCGCTGGCCGAGATCGTGTTCGACTTCTTCGACCACCTCAAGTCCCGCACCCGCGGATACGCCTCGATGGACTACGAGGAGTCGGGCACGCAGAGCTCGCAGCTGGTCAAGGTCGACATCCTGATGCAGGGCGAACCGGTCGACGCGTTCAGCGCGATCGTGCACAAGGACGCCGCGTACGGCTACGGCACGAAGATGACCTCGAAGCTGCGCGAGCTGATCCCGCGGCAGCAGTTCGAGGTGCCGATCCAGGCGGCCATCGGTTCGCGGATCATCGCGCGGGAGACGGTCCGCGCCATCCGCAAGGACGTGCTGGCCAAGTGCTACGGCGGTGACATCAGCCGGAAGCGCAAGCTGCTGGAGAAGCAGAAGGAAGGCAAGAAGCGGATGAAGACCATCGGCCGGGTCGAGGTCCCGCCGGAGGCTTTCGTCGCCGCGCTGTCCACGGACGACGCGGGCAAGGACGACAAGTCCAAGCCGAAGAAGTGACCTGCCGCGGTCCTGCTTGAGCGGTGCCGGCGGTGGTGTCGCACCGTCGGCGAGGTGCGCGCCATAGGCGTCGGCTATGGCGCGCATCGTGAATCGGTCTTCCCGTCATCGGCATGCATGATCACCAGGCGCGATGCTCGCCGGATGTGTCGTGGACCTCGCTGACCAGCGGCGTCCGGCCCGTGGGAACCCTTGCTCCCGGCCACTCGCCGACTAGCATTCGGTCGGCATCGTGGAGACCCGGAATTCGTTGCGCCGCTTGCGGTTTCGCCTCCCGTGCCCGTTCACCGCATCGCACAGGAGGTAGCACATGGGAGCATCCGACGTATCGCGTGAACACCTGCCGATCCCGGACGCCCCGCCCGCTTCCGCAACATCTCTCGACGCACGAGACCAGGACCCCGCCTTCACCCCGGTCCAGCCGCTGAACGCACCGGCCGGTGCGCCGAACGTGGTGATGGTCCTGATCGACGACATGGGTTTCGGCGCGTCCAGCTCGTTCGGCGGGCCGTGCGAGATGCCCGCGGCGCAGCGCTTGGCCGACGGTGGACTGCGCTACTCCCGGTTCCACGTCACCGCCATCTGCTCGCCGACGCGGCAGGCGCTGCTGACGGGCCGCAACCACCACTCGGTCGGCATGGGCGTCACCACCGAGATGGCCAGCGCCGCGCCCGGCTATTGCGGAATCCGCCCGCGCAGCGCCGCCACGATCGGTCAGCTGCTCAACGGCAACGGGTACAACACGGCCGCGTTCGGCAAGTGGCACCAGACCCCGGCGCGGGACGTGAGCCCGGCTGGTCCGTTCGACCGCTGGCCCACCGGTGAGGGCTTCGAGAAGTTCTACGGGTTCCTGTGCGCGGAGATGAACCACTGGTACCCGGTGCTGTTCGACGGCACGAACCCGGTGGAGCCGGACCGCCGCCCGGAGGACGGCTACCACCTCTCGGAGGACCTGGTGGATCACGCGATCGACTGGATGCAGACCCAGCACACGCTGAAACCGGACACGCCGTTCTTCACGTACCTGCCGTTCGGCGCGACCCACGCCCCGTACCACGTGCCGCAGGAGTACCGGGACAAGTACCGCGGCAAGTTCGACCACGGCTGGGACCGGCAGCGCGAGATCACGTTGCAGCGCCAGAAGGAATTGGGCGTGGTGCCGCCGGACACCGAGCTCGCGCCGTGGGCCGAGGGCGTGCCGCACTGGGACGAGCTGTCCGATGAGGAGCGCCAGGCGGCCGCTTCGCTGATGGAGCTCTACGCCGGTTTCGCCGAGCACACCGATGACCAGGTGGGCCGCCTCGTCGATGCGCTGGACGAGCTGGGCGAACTCGACAACACGATCTTCATCTACATCCTCGGCGACAACGGCGCTTCGGCCGAAGGCGGCCTGGGCGGCACGTTGAACGAGCACCGCTTCGCCACGGGCATCCCGGACAGCGCCGAGTTCATCAACGCGAACCGCGACGCGCTCGGCGATGCCACGACGCACGCGCACTACCCGGTGGGCTGGGCGCTGGCGATGAACACGCCGTACCAGTGGACCAAGCAGGTCGCCTCGCACCTCGGCGGCACGCGCGACGGCATGATCGTGCACTGGCCGCAGGGCATCGAGGAACGCGGCGGTGTCCGGGACCAGTGGCACCACGTGATCGACGTGGTGCCGACGATCCTGGAAGCCGCGGGCATTCCGCACCCGAGTTCCGTGCAGGGCGTGCCGCAGCAGCCCATCGAGGGCACCAGCATGCTCTACAGCTTCAACGACGCCGCGGCGCCGGACCGGCACCGCGTGCAGTACTTCGAGATGGTCGGCAACCGCGGCATCTACCACGACGGGTGGATGGCCGTGACCCGGCACGGGACGCCGTGGGAGATGGTGCAGGACGGCACTCGCCGGTCCTTCGACGACGACCGCTGGGAGCTCTACGACACCAACGTGGACTGGAGCCAGGCGCACGACATCTCCGCCGAGCACCCCGGCAAGCTCCGCGAGCTGCAGCAGTTGTTCTTGGTGGAGGCCGCCAAGCACCAGGTGTTCCCGCTCGACGACCGGATGACGGAGCGGGAGAACCCGAAGGAGGCCGGTCGGCTCGACCTGCTCGGCGACCGCAAGACCATCACCTTCCACGCCGGTGCCAAGCGGCTCACCGAGGAGACCGCGCCGAACATCAAGAACCGGTCGCACGTGATCACCGCGCAGGTCGAGGTGCCGGAGGGCGGCGCCGAAGGCGTGGTCGTGGCGCAGGGCGGGCGGTTCGGCGGCTGGTCGCTGTACTTCCACGAGGGCCGTCCCAGCTACGCCTACAACTACTTCGGCACCGACATCTACAAGATCGCCGGGGAGCGGTTGGAGCCGGGCGTGCACGAGGTGCGGCTCGACTTCGGTTACGACGGTGGCGGTGTCGGCAAGGGCGGGACGGCCCGGTTGGACGTCGACGGCGCGAAGGTCGCCACCGGGCGGGTCGAGGCGACCATCCCGTACTACTTCGCCTTCGACGAGACGTTCGACATCGGCGTGGACCGGGCCTCTCCGGTGGTGGACGACTACGCGCCGGTGGACAACGCGTTCACCGGTCGGCTGCGGTCGGTGCGCTTCGACCTGGGTGACGACCTGGCCAGCGATTCGTCGGACGCCGAGGCGCGGGAGCGCTTCCGCGCGGCCCACGACTGAGCGGTTCCGCTCCGGCCCGGCGGTCGCCGCCGGGCCGGAGCGCTTGCGCAGACCGTCGTGTCCGGGATGGTTACGGTGACCGGATGTGAGAGGAGGCGGTCGTGGAGCGTCGTGAGGTCGAGTACTTCCTGGCCGTCGCCGAACACGGCAGCTTCACCGGTGCCGCGAAGGCGTTGCACGTCGCGCAGCCGTCGCTGTCGGCGGCGATCGGCCAGCTGGAGAACCGCTTGGGCGGCAAGCTGTTCCACCGCCTCCCGCACGGGGTGCGCCTGACCCCGGCGGGCGAGGCGCTGCTGGAGCCGGGCCGCCAGGTGATGAGGGACCTGACCACGGCCCAGGACTCGGTGCGCCAGGTCCTGGGGTTGACCTCCGGTCGGTTGGACATCGTCGCGCAGACCACGCTCGCCATCGATCCGCTCGCCGGGCTGATCGGGAAGTTCCTCCACCACCACCCGCAGGTGGACGTGCGGGTCGTCGATCAGGAGTCGGGAAAGTCGCTGACCGGCATCGTTCGTGCGGGTGAGTGCGAACTCGGCATGGTCGACTCCGGAACCGACCCGGAGGGGATGGACGGGATTCGGTTGCCCGGCCGGGAGATCTACGCCGTGCTGCCGCCCGGCCAGCGCACCACCAAGCGGATCGGGCTGTCCGAGCTGGCCGCCTTGGACTTCGTCACGACACCGGAGGGCACTGCCACCCGCGGGGTCATCGACGACGTGGTCGCCGCCCGCGACCTGCGACCGCGGGTGTCGGTGGAGACGGTGCACCTGGCGATGGTCGTGCCCCTGGTGCTGGCCGGGGCGGGGGTGACCTTGCTGCCGGAGTCGATGGCGGCCGGTGCCGCGCGGGAGGGGGCGACGGTGTTGCCGTTGCGCCCGAAGGTCGTCCGGGCCGGGCGGTTGTTCTGGCGTCCCGGACCGCTGTCCCCGGCGGCGTCCCGGTTCGTCGACCTCGTGATGGAATCGGCCGAACCGAAGAGGCGCCGCGCACGGTGATCGCCCCCGGAATCAGGGGTGCGCGCATCGAGCCGATGCCGCCATCGAAGTCCCGTGGTGAGGGCGCTTCGATGGCGGCCGTGCGTTGGTCCTGCTCGTCCGTTCCTGCGGTCGTGACGCAGGCGGGCGATCTCGGTCAGTGCGTTTCGAGGAACGAGTAGACGTCGGCTTCGTCCACGCCGGGGAACGTTCCGGACGGCAGTGCGGAGAGCACGTGGGAGTGCGCCCGCGCTGACGGCCAGACCATGCCCTGCCACCGGTTCGAGAGCTCTGTCGGCGGGCGCTGGCAGCATTCGCCGTTGGGGCAGCGCGACTTCGAGTGGTTCGTGGTCTCACGTCCGCGGAACCAGCGGGATTCGGTGTAGGGCACTCCCAGCGTGATCGCGAAGTCGCGGCCCCGGTTCGGGTCGACGTGCGCGACGCACCAGTGCGTGGCTCCTGGCTTGTCGGTGTACTGGTAGTGCGTCGAGTACCGGTCCGGTGAGGCGAAGACCGTGCGCCCCGCCCAGTGCCGGCACATCCGCTGGCCCTCGATGGCCCCCGCCGGGTCGGTGGGGAAGACCAGGCCGTCGTTCTCGTACGCCTTGTAGATGATGCCGGTCTCGTCGTTGCGCACGAAGTGGCAGACCAGGTCCAGGTACTGCGTCGCGAGGTTGGTGAACCGGTGCGCGGCCATCTCGTAGGACACCGAGAACACGTCCCGCAGGTCCTCGACCGCCAGGTCGCGATCAGCTTTGGCCTGCTTGAGGTAGCTGACCGCCGTCCGCTCCGGCATCAGCACGGCCGCGGCGAAGTAGTTCGCCTCCACCCGCTGGCGCAGGAAGTCCGCGAAGTCCCGAGGCTGGCTGTGGCCGAGGGTCAGGTGCCCCAGCGTCTGCAGCAGGATGGTGCGCGGGCTGTGCATGCCCAGCGATTCCCGGCGCAGGAAGATCCTGCTGTGGCGCAGGTCGGTGATCGAGCGCACCGAGCGCGGCAGGTCGGTGACGAACCGCAGGCCGTAGCCCATGTGCGTGGCGATGGACTGGATGAGGCCCTCGGAGAGCGCGCCACCGTGGTAGCCGACCCGGTCGAGGATGCCGGAGGCGGCCTGCTCGATGTCCGGGAAGTAGTTGCCGTGCTCGCGCATCATCCGCCGCAGCTCGGCGTTCGCCTTGCGCGCCTCCTCCGGCGTGGCGACCTGCTTGGTCTCCCGGCGCTTGAGCTCGTCGTAGAGCGCGAGCACGTGCTCCAGCGCCTCCGTGGGCACGCGCTTGCCCACCTTCAGCGGTGGCACGTCCAGCCGCTGGTACAGCGGGTCGAGCTGAGCCTGCTCGACGGCGATCTCTAGCTCCGCGCGGCGGTTCGGCGGTTTTTTCGACATCAGTTCGTCCACCGAGCTCCCGAGCGCGTCCGCCAGCGCGCGCAGCAGCGAGAGCTTCGGCTCGCGGTGCCCGTTCTCCAGCAGGGACAGCTGCGAGGGTGCGCGCCCGACGCGTTCGCCCAGCTCAACGAGGGTGAGCCCGGCGGCGCGGCGCAGGTGGCGCAACCGCTGCCCGAAGACCAGAAGGTCTTGGTCGGTGGAAAAATTGCGGTCTTCTTCAGCGGCGAACTCGGCCATGTCGTTGATGCTAGCAGAAAAATCCACGAAATTTCCACGGATTTCTTCTCGGAATGGGCTTGTTCTCCGGCAACACTGGGTTCAGCAACGCCGCAACGAACATCCCGGAAGGGGAAGAACCATGAGCCTCCAGCCTGGAACCCGCCAGCAGGCGATCAAGGCCGCCGAAGAACTCCAGCACGACTGGGACACCAACCCCCGCTGGAAGGGAATCGAGCGTACCCACACCGCCGCGGACGTCGTCCGGCTGCGCGGTTCCGTGCAGGAGGAGCAGACCCTGGCGCGCAACGGCGCCGAGCGGCTCTGGAACCTGCTGCACGAGACCGACTACATCAACTCGCTGGGCGCGATGACCGGTAACCAGGCCGTCCAGCAGGTTCGCGCGGGGCTCAAGGCCATCTACCTCTCCGGCTGGCAGGTCGCCGCCGACGCCAACCTGGCGGGCGAAACCTACCCCGACCAGAGCCTCTACCCGGCGAACTCGGTCCCGCAGGTCGTGCGCCGGATCAACAACGCCCTCAAGCGCGCCGACCAGATCAGCTGGTCCGAGGCGCTGGACCCGGAGACGGAGGAGACCGACTCGGAGCCGACGCAGTGGATGGCCCCGATCGTCGCCGACGCGGAGGCCGGCTTCGGTGGCGTGCTCAACGCCTACGAGCTGATGAAGGGCATGATCCAGGCCGGTGCGGCCGGCGTGCACTGGGAGGACCAGCTGGCCTCCGAGAAGAAGTGCGGCCACCTGGGCGGCAAGGTGCTCATCCCCACCAGCCAGCACGTCAAGACGCTCAACGCCGCCCGCCTCGCCGCGGACGTCGCGGGCGTGCCGTCGCTGGTCGTCGCCCGCACCGACGCGCAGGCCGCGACGCTGCTGACCAGTGACGTCGACGAGCGCGACCAGCAGTTCGTGACCGGCGAGCGCACCTCCGAGGGCTTCTACAAGGTCCGCAACGGCATCGAGCCCTGCATCACCCGCGGTCTGGCCTACGCGCCGCACGCGGACCTGATCTGGATGGAGACCTCGAAGCCGGACCTGGAGGTGGCCAAGCGGTTCGCCGAGGCCATCAAGGACAAGTACCCGGACCAGATGCTGGCCTACAACTGCTCGCCGTCGTTCAACTGGCGCAAGAACCTGGACGACAGCACCATCGCCAAGTTCCAGCGGGAGCTCGGCCACATGGGCTACAAGTTCCAGTTCATCACGCTGGCCGGCTTCCACGCGCTGAACTACGGCATGTTCGACCTGGCCAAGGGCTACGCGGCGGACGGCATGACGTCCTACGTGGACCTGCAGGAGCGCGAGTTCGCCGCCGAGGCGCAGGGCTACACCGCCACCCGCCACCAGCGCGAGGCGGGCACCGGCTACTTCGACCTGATCAGCACCGCGGTGAGCCCGGACTCGTCGACCACCGCGCTGGCCGGGTCGACCGAGGCCGCGCAGTTCTGATCGCGACGTGATCCGATGCCCTGCCGTGTCGGATCGGGCGGGGGAGCGGCGGTTCCGGCCAGCGGCGGCCGGGGCCTGCCGCGCCGGGCACCTCGGTGCCCGCCTCCGCAGCACAAAAACGGATGAGCGCTCGTCGCGGGAGCGCTCACCCCAGACGCACCAGCGGCCCTGTGGCGGGGTGTGAGTGATCGCAATGGTGCGAGTGGGCGGGAATCTCCGATGGGGATTCCCGCCCACTTTTTTGCGCTCACACCTTCCGGTGACGGCTGTATCAGATCGGCGGTCTCGTCCCTCTTCATCGCAGACCGGTTCGCGTCGGCGCTCGCGCCGACCGGGCAGCAGGCACCAGCGGAAGGGGACGATCATGCGGATCGAATCGGGAGCGGGACGGCCGTTCAGCGTGCACGACCTGGACGGTTCGCCGGAGGACGGCAGGCGCTACGAATTGATCGACGGCGATCTGATGGTGAGCGCGGCGCCGGGGTGGCCGCACCAGGCGGCGGTGGTGGAACTGGCCTCGCAGCTGCACATCGCCTGCACCTCGGAGTACCGGGTGCTTCCCGCGCCGTTCGCGGTGCGCCCGGACCCGTTCACGGAGTTGCGGCCCGACGTCCTGGTGGCGCGCCACGACGATCTCACGCTGCGGAACCTGCCCGCGGCGCCGGAGCTCGCGGTCGAGGTGATCTCGGCGAGCAGCAGGCTCAAGGACACCACGTTGAAGAAGGCGATCTACGCGAAGCTGGGCGTGCGGTTCTTCTGGCTGGTGGACCCCGACCTGGAGGAACCCGAGATCGCGGCGTGGGAGCTCGTGGGCGGGTCCGGATACCAGCGGATCGCCCGCGTGCGCAACGACGAGGTGTTCGAGGTGCAGCGCCCGTTCCCCGTCAAGCTCACCGCCTCGGACCTGGTGGCGGGGTTGCGGCCGTGAAGGCGGGCCGTCCGGCCACCGCGCAGGGCACGCGCGCACGAGAGCGGGGCGGGAATCCGCGCCTGGTTCCCGCCCCGCTCAGGTGGCCGATCGATTCACCGGGGCGCGCGCGAGGCGCGCCTGCCGGTGCGCCGGATCAAGCCGCCAGCCCCAGCGCGTCCAGCGCCGCGCCGATCGAGGACAGCGTGCTGGCCAGCGTCGCGTCCAGCGCCTCGGCGATCGGCGTCAGCTCCGCGGCGTTCGCCGGGAGCGCGAGGCCGACCATGAGGGCGGGGACGGCGACGGCGGCGAAGGCGAAGCGCCGGAGGCGCGTGCGGGGCTCGGCGACGGCGGTCTGCTCGGTCGTCGTGTTCATGTGGATCACCTGTTCTCGATGCGAATTGGCTGGTGTGCCAAGAGATTCGCCGTCGCGATGGCACAGGGCAAGGTCGTTTACAGCTCGTTTTCCCGTTCGGTACGCGTTCGCCCCACTCGTGTCCCGGGGCACAGACCTTCGGTGGTGGCGCCGTCGCGCGGCACGTGGCTCGAAGTCGTCGTGGATCGGCCGAGCGCGGCGATGTCATCCGGACGCGCCCGTCGTCGGCGGTGCGTCGGCGGCGAACCCGGTTGCCGCGTGGGGTGATTCACGAGCCGGGCCGGGGTGATGCCATCGCGCGGCGGCCGGGTGAACACTAGGGTCCGGGCATGATCGAGCGGCGGACTTCTCCGGTGATCGCGGCGCCGATGGCGGGCGGGATCTCCACTCCTGAACTGGTGGCGGCGGTCGGCGACGCGGGCGGATTCGGCTTCCTGGCGGCGGGCTACCTCGCGGAAGAGGCGCTGGCCGGGCAGATCCGGCGGGTCCGCGAGCTCACCGGCGAGCCGTTCGGGGTGAACCTGTTCGTTCCGGGGCCGCGAGCCGATCTCGACCTGGGCGACTACCGGGAGCGGGTCGCGGCCGAGGCTGAGCGCTACGGCGTGCGGGCGGGATCCGGGCACTGGGACGACGATCTGTACCAGGCGAAGGTCGAGCTGGTGATCGCCGAACGGGTTCCCGTGGTGTCGTTGACCTTCGGCTGTCCGGAGAAGTCCACTGTGGATCGACTGCGGGCGGCCGGCGCGCAGGTGATCTGCACGGTCACCACTCCCGCGGAGGCGCGGCGGGCGGCGGCGGCCGGGGTCGACCTGCTGTGCGTGCAGGGCGCCGAGGCGGGCGGGCACCGGGCGGTGTTCGACGACGACGCGGATTCCGCGGCCGGCGGGGAGCTGTTCGGTCTGCTGGGCGCGCTGCGGGTGATCTCCGGAGCGGTCGATCTCCCGCTGATCGGCGCCGGGGGCATCGTGTCGGGCGCGGACGTGGCGGCGGTGCTCTCGGCCGGTGCGGTGGCGGCGCAGCTCGGTACGGCGTTCCTGGTCTCCGACGAAGCGGGGACCGCGCCCGCGCAGCGCGCGGAGTTCGCGTCCGCGACCAGGGGCACCGCGATCACCCGAGCGTTCAGCGGACGTCCGGCGCGCGGCTTGGTCAACCGGTTCATGGCGGAGCACGGCCCGCACGCCCCGGCCGCCTACCCGCAGCTGCACCACCTCACGAAACCGGTGCGGGGCGCGGCGAGCTCGGCCGGGGATCCGGAGGCGATGTCGCTGTGGGCGGGGCAGACCTACGCGCAGGCGACTCCGCTGCCCGCCGCCGAACTGGTCCGGGCGCTCGACGAGCAGGCCAAGAACGCGCTCGACGCCGCGCGCGCCCGCTGGTCCTGAGGGCGCGGTGCTCAGCGGCCCGTTCGCTGCGAGCTCCGGCGGAGTGTGGGTGAAATCCGGGTGCGTCGCCGGGCTCGGCGCACATAGATTGGCCCGGTGGGTCATGTGCAGTCAGTGAACATCGCCGTGCTCCGGACCGGTCAGTGGACCGGCCGCATGGGCAGCACGGGCATCGACAAGCGGCCGGTGCCCGGCCCGGTCAGGTTCACCGAGGCCGGGGTGAGCGGTGATCGCGTGATCGACACCAAGCACCACGGCGCCTGGTACCAGGCCGCCTACGCCTTCGACGTCGAGGACTTCCACTTCTGGTCGGCGGAGTTGGGCAAGGAACTCGTGCCCGGCAACGCCGGCGAGAACCTGAGCCTGCGCGGTTGCGACTCCAGCTCCGCGCTTGTCGGGGAGCGGTGGCGGATCGGCGACGCCGTGCTGCGCGTGACCGGGCCGCGCAACCCGTGCCGGGTATTCGCCGGGTTCTGGGACGTCAAGGGCTTGGTGAAGCGCTTCGCCGAGGTCGGGCGTCCCGGCGCCTACCTCGCGGTGGAACGGGACGGTGAGATCACCGCGGACGATCCGGTCGAGGTGCTCAGCAGGCCCGGCCACCTGGTCACGGTCGCCGACGTGCTCGCCCTGAGCATGGGGGACCGGGAACGCAAGGAGCACGTCGCGGCGGCCGCCGCGGATCTGCCGGAGAAGTGGCGGGTGTCGCTGGGGCTCGCGGAGCTCAGCGGTCGGGAAGGCATTCGATGATGCCGTGGCCGTCGTCGAGCGTGGTGACGGCGGCGACGAACAGCCCGGCGGCGGCGGTGATCCGCTCCGTGCGGTCCATGTCGCGCATCCGGCCGCCCACGTAGATCATCATCCGCAGGTCCGTCTCGGTGAACTCGCCATCCGGGTCGGGCAGCAGCTCGATGATGATCACGCTGCTCTCCGGGCCCGCCGCCTCGGCGCAGCGGGTCAGGATGCGCACCGCGTCCTCGTCCTCCCAGTCGCTGAGCACGTCGCACAGCACGTAGGCGTCGGCACCGGCGGGCAGCGGGTCGAAGAAGTCGCCGACCACCACCTCGGCCCTGTCCCGCACGCCGCGGGACTCCAGGTAGTCCTCCGCGGCGCGGGCCGGACCGGCCAGGTCCACCACCGTGCCGCGCACCGCGGGGTAGCGCTCCACGATCTCCGCGATGAGCACGCCCTTGCCGCCGCCCACATCGGTGACCTGGTCGAACCGGTCCCAAGCCAGTGACGCCGCCACCGACGGGACGAACTCGCCGGACTTGGACTCCATCAGGTCGTCGAAGGAGTCCGACAACTGCGGGCTGTGCGCCAGGTCCTCCCGGAACGAGCGGCCGAACGCGGCCCGGTAGGCGGGGTGGTGCCCGCGGACCTGCTCGATGAGTTCCACGAAGGCCAGGTCGGCGCGGCCGACGGCGCCGTCGAGGTCGAGCCATTCGCGGCTCCCGCCCGGAGCGTTGCTCTGCAACGAGCGGGAAGCCTCGTTGGGGCCGAACACGTCCGGTTCGGGCTCGGTGAAGATCCCGCGCCGAACCAGGAATCGCAGCACCCGGCCGAGCGGATCCGCTCGGGTCTCGGACCGCTTCGCGATCTCGTCGAGCGGGACCGGGCCGTCCTGGACGATGTCGGCCACCCGCAGCGTGGCCGCGGTCCGCACGGCGAAGGGCGTGATCAGGTCGGCCATCGCCCAGACGTCCACCGGCTCAGAGGCCATGCGGGCAGGATAGGCGCGGCTCCGGAACCTGGCAGGGGCGTCGGTCCCGGTCAGTCCTGCAGGACCGACACGATCCGCTCGGCGGTCTCCCGCATGTGCTCGCGCACGACCTCGCGGGCCTTCGCGGCGTCCCCGGCCTCGATGGCGTCCACGATCGGGGAATGCCGCTGCCAGGCCATGTTGCGCACGGCCAGCTCCGGCCCGGATCGGACGATGGTGGCCCGGGTTAGCCCGGAGATGTGCTGCCAGGACTGCACCAGCGCGGCGTTGCCGGTGAGCTCGCACATCCGCTGGTGGAAGGCCAGGTCCGCTTCGACCAGCGTCGCCATGCTCTGGTCGAGGTCGCGCAGCCGGTCCACCGATTCGCGCAGCTCCGCGACGCTGGTGCTCCGGTCCGGCGCCTCGCAGAGCGCCTCCACCGCCAGCGATTCCAGGGCGGCGCGCACGGCGAAGATGTCCCGCACCTCCGCCGTGGTCAGGGCGCGCACCAGCAGCTTGCCGCGTTCGTCGGCGACCACGAGGCCTTCCTGCACCAGGTGGCGCAGGGCTTCGCGCAGCGTTCCCCGGGAGACCGAGAGCGCATCGCTGAGCTCCGTCTCGATCAGTCGCCTGCCGGGTTCGAGCTGGCCGCTGCTGATCGCCTCGCGCAGCTTCCGCAACGACTGCTCGCGCAAGGTCTGCCGGTCGACGCCGCCGAGCGCCGGAACATCCAGGGGCACTTGTGCATCGCCTCTCTGCTGGTGGTCGCGCTCATCGTAATCCACCACCACTTCGCCGAATAACGGTCGACTGTTGACAGTCGACGAGACTCGCCGTTAACTGTGCGCTACCTAACGCACGAAGGGGTGAGGCGGATGCCGGAGTTGGGCTGCTCGACGATCTCGTTCCGGCAGCGGCCGGTGCGCGAGGCGCTCGCCGTCATCCGGGAACTCGGCTTCGACGGCATCGACCTCGGCGGCCTCCCCGGCGTCTGCGACCACATCCCCACCCCGCTGGCCGGCTCCGCGGACGAGCTCGTGGACGTGGTCCGGGGGTCCGGATCGCGCACGTGGGCGATCAACGTGGACCCGGGCCCGCTGAACGATCCGATGCTCGACGAGCACGACCTGCGCGACTCCGGCCGGGAGCTCATCGGGCTCGCCGCGAGCCTGAACGCGGCGATGATCGTGCCGTGCGGGGCCCAGCACCGGGAACCGTTCGTCGACGAGGCGGCCGATCTCGACCGGATCGCGCACGGCCTGGGCCTGCTCGGCGAGCTCGCCGAGCAGCGCGGGGTGCGGCTGCTGGTCGAAGGGCTGCACCACTACCGCTTCTGCCACACGACCGAGCGAGCCGAGGCGCTGCTGGACCGGGTTCCCGCGGCCGCGGCGGGCTTCGTCTTCGACGTCAGCCACGTCGTGGCGGGCGGGTTCGACGAGGTCGCCTTCGCGCGGGAGTTCGCCGAACGCATCGAGCACGTGCACTTGCGCGACGCCGAACCCGGCGACATCAACCTCAGCATCGGCCGCGGCCGGGCCGACTTCGCCGGGGTCGTCCGGGCGCTGCGCGACCACGGCTACACCGGCCGCTACGTGCTCGAACTCGAAACCCACGACGTCGCCGAGCAGGACCGGCCCGCCGAGGCCGCGGCGGCACGAGCGGCCATCACCGCGTTGCTGGACTGACCCGCACCTGCCGGCCGCACTCCCCGATTCCGGCGTCAGCGCACGAGCCTGGCGACCGACCGCAGATCCGACCCGTTTTGGAGGACCCGCATGTCCGAATCCGCTCGCACCGCCCTGATCACCGGCGCAGGCTCGGAACGCGGCATCGGCCGGGAGACGGCCCGCGAGCTCGCCGCCGCGGGCTTCGACATCGCCGTGCTCGACCTCGACGGCGAAGCCGCCCAGCGCACCGCCGACCTGGTCGCCGAGGAGCACGGGGTCCGCGCGCTGGGCGTGCGGGCCGACGTCACCGATCAGGCGTCGGTCGACGTGGCTGTCAGCGCGGTCGAAGCCTCGGAGCTCCCGGCGGTCGCCGCCCTGGTCAACAACGCGGGCATCACCCGCCCCACCCGCTTCCTGGACATCGAACCCGCGGAGTGGGACCTGGTGTTCAAGGTCAACGTCACCGGCACCTACCTGGTGACCCAGCGCGTGCTGCCCGGCCTGGTGGAGCGCGGGTACGGCCGCATCGTCAACGTCTCCTCGGTCAGCGCGCAGCGCGGTGGCGGCGTGTTCGGCGGCTCGCACTACTCCGCGGCGAAGGCCGCCGTGCTCGGCCTCACCAAGGCGCTGGCGCGGGAGGTCGGCCCGAACGGGGTCGTGGTCAACGCGGTCACGCCGGGCCTCATCGACACCGACATCACCGGCGGTCTGCTGACCGGTGAGCGCAAGGAGGAGCTGATCGCCGGCGTGCCGGTCGGGCGCAACGGCCGCACCACCGACGTCGCCGCCACCATCGCTTTCCTCTCGGGTGACGCCGTCGGCTACATCACCGGCGCCACGTTCGACATCAACGGCGGCTCGCACATCAACTGATCACGCGGCCTGCCGCGTCGTTTCCAGGTGCCTCGCGACGTGCGACGACGTGCTCCTGGAAGCTCGACCGGCCGGGGACCGCCCACCCGCCGCACCGCCTCAACGACGAGGATCACGGAAAGAACGAGTGGTATGCCCAACTCCCTCATCCTGCTGCACACGGCCATCACCGTGGTCGGCATCGTCACGCTGATCGTGGCGGCACGGCTCAACCCGGTCATCGTGCTGGTGCTGGGTTCGCTCTACCTGGGGCTGGCCACCGGCCTCGGTTTCGAGGAGACCGCGAAGGCCGTCACGGACGGCTTCGGCGGCTTGATGGCCGAGGTCGGCCTCATCATCGGGTTCGGCGTGCTGCTGGGCGCGCTGCTGTCGGCGACCGGGACGTTGCAGCGCATCGTCGAGCTGTTCCTGAAGGCCTTCGGCAAGTCCCGGTCGCCGTACGCGCTCGGGCTGTCCTCCGGCGTGGTGTTCCCGGCGATCTACTTCGACGTGGCGCTGGTGATGCTGGCACCCATCGCCCGGTCGGTCGCGGCGCGCACCGGGGCGAGCGTCGCCGCCGTCGGCGGGGCGCTGGCCATCGGCCTGGAGGTGGGCCTGCTGATGGTGCTGCCGGGCGCGGCGGCGCTGGCGATCAGCGGTTCGCTGGGCGTCGGGCCGGGCATGATGCTGCTGTGCGGCATCGGGATCGGGGTGCTCTCGATCGTCATCTCGGTGTTCCTGCACGGCAGGCTGATGCGCCGCACGTGGAATCCGGCGAAGGACGAGGTCGCCGCCGACGGCGGCCCCCAGGGCGTGGAGGCCGCTGCGGAGGAGTCGCCGCGCCGAACCCTGCCGCTGATCGTGCTGGTCCTGCCGGTGCTGGTGCCGCTGGCCCTGATCGTGCTGGGCACGGTGACGGAGACGGCGGGCGTGCAGATCGGCTGGGTCTCGTTCCTGGCCGATCCGGTGGTGGCGCTGCTGTTCGGCCTGCTCATCGGCTGCGCGCTCACGGCGTGGACGTTGTCGCGCGACGCGGTGGAACGGGCGCTGACCAGGGGTGCTTCGACGAGCGGCACGATCCTGCTGTTCACCGGTGTCGCGGGCTCGCTCGGCGAGGTGATCAGCCGGACCGGGGTGGGCGACATCGTCTCCGGCTTGTTCCACGCGGGCAGCGCGTCGCCGCTGCTGCTGGCGTGGGCGGTCGCGGCGCTGCTGCGGCTGGCGCAGGGGTCGGGGTCGGTCGCGGCGATCACCGGCGCGACGCTGCTCGCCCCGGTGGTCGGCGAACTCGGCACTCCCGCGGTGCTGGTGGCGCTGGCCGCCGCCGCGGGCGCGAGCTTCGGCGGGCACGTCAGCGACAACACCTTCTGGATGTTCCGCACGATGCTCGGGTTGTCCACTCGGGGCGCCTTCCAGGTCTACACCGTCGCCCAGTCGATCATGTCCGTGGTCGCGCTGGCGCTGGTGCTGGCCGCGGACCTGGTGCTGTGAGCCGCTGACGCCCCGCGCGTTCACCCGGCGGGAGAGGCCGGGACGGACGCACCCTGGTGGTCGGCGTGCTGCCGGACCGGGGGCGCGCTTCGAGAATCGGGCGGCGCCGTCGCGCGGGCCGCCTGGCGCGAAGCCGTGGTGGGGCGGGGAAACGATGACGCGCTTGTTCAACGATCCGGCCTCGTTCGCCGAGGACGCGCTGGCCGGTTTCTGCGACCTGCACGCCGCGCGGGTGCGCAGGGTCGAGGGCGGAGTGGTGCGAGCGGTCCCGTCGGCGCAGGGCAACGTGGCGGTGGTCGCCGGAGGGGGCTCCGGGCACTACCCGGCGTTCCACGGGCTCGTCGGAGCGGGATTGGCCGAGGGCGCGGTGGTGGGTGACGTGTTCACCTCGCCGTCGTCGCGGGAGGTGTTGTCGGTGGCGCGGGCCGCGCACCGCGGTGGTGGCGTGCTGTTCGCCTTCGGCAACCGCGCGGGCACCGTCGAGAACTTCGAGGCCGCGCGGGCGCGGTTGTTCCGGGACGGCATCGACTGCCGCGCGGTGGCGGTCACCGACGACATCGCTTCGGCGCAGGCTCCGTCGCGGCGCAGCGGGGCCGCCGGGAACTTCGTGGTGCTCAAGATGGCGGCGGCAGCGGCGGACCAGGGCCTGGTGCTCGACGAGGTGCAGCGGGTCGCGGTCACCGCCAACGAGCGCACCCGGACCCTCGGCGTCGCGGTGGACGGGTGCACCTTGCCGGGGCGGGACGGTCCGCTGTTCACGGAACCGGTCGGCAAGGTCGGGCTGGGGCCGGGTGCGCGGGGCGAGCCGGCGGCGTCCGGCGTGGGCTTCTCCACGGCGGCGGAACTCGCCGACGTCGTCGTCGACGGGGTGCTGGCGGAGTCCCCGGCCGGCGCGGGCGGCCGGGTCGGCGTGGTGCTCAACGGGTTGGGACGCACCGAGCACGAGGAGCTGTTCGTGCTGTGGTCCCGGATCGCGGCGCGGTTGCGCGGCGCCGGGCTGGAGGCCGTGGAACCGGAGTCCGGCGAGCTCGTGACCAGTCTCGACACGGCGGGCGTGTCGCTGACCCTGGTGTGGCTGGACGAGGAGCTGGAGCGGTTCTGGCGCGCCTCGGCCGACGCTCCCGCGTACCGCAAGCGCGCTCGGCCGCGGACCGCGACGGTGCGGGCCGTCGCGGATAGTGCTCCCGCGAGCCTGCGGGCGTACCCCGAATCGCTCCTGGAGTCCCGCCGGGCCGCGACGGCGGCGGCCTCGGTGCTGGGCGAGATCCACCGGGTGATCGAGGCGCACGCCGCGGAGATCGACCGGCTCGACGCGGTCGCCGCCGACGGTGATCACGGCCGCAGCATGGCGCGGGGGACCGGCGCCGCGCACGCGGCCGCGATGACCGCGGTGCGGGCGGGCGCGGGGGTCCGCTCGACGTTGGCGGGGGCCGGCGATGCCTGGGCAGCGCGGGCGGGCGGGACCTCGGGCGTGCTGTGGGGCACCGGCCTGCGCGCCTTCGCCGGTGAGCTCTCCGACGGGGAGGCGCCGTCGGCCGCCGAGCTGGCCGCCGGGGTGGCGGCGTTCGCGGAGTCGATCGTGCGAACGGGCGGGGCCCAGCAGGGGGACAAGACGATGGTGGACGCGATCGCGCCGTTCGCGGCGGAGTTCGCCGGTTCCGGTTCGTGGGCGCGCGCGGCCGAGGCGGCCCGTGCGGCGGCAGGGGAGACGGCGTCGTTGCAGCCGAAGGTCGGCCGGGCCCGGCCGATGGCGCAGCGCAGCCTCGGCACCTCCGATCCCGGTGCGATGTCGTTCGCCCTGATCGCCGAGACGATCGCGGCGGCGGCCGGGACCGCAGGCTGAGCCGGGGCAATCCGGTTCGCGAGCGGTGCCGGTGGTCCGCTCGGCGCGTGCAGCGGCACCGCTTCGACGTCCGTGGACTCCGGCCCTCCTCGCAGCTCAACGGCGGCGCGCACCTCCTCCCGGGAATCGGCCGAACGAGGGCTTCACCCGTTCGAATGCTGTGACGTGCGGCACCTGTAGCAGCCGGACCGACTAGAGTGATGATTGGGTGACCGAAGGTTGGAAGCCCGACTAAATTGCGAACCGGGGAAGGCTCGATCCGGTGAGCGCGGGCCCGTCCGGGATCAACGGTGAGATCGGCGAAAGGTGCGGTGCGGTATGTCCCAGGAGTTGGAGCACTTCATCGGCGGCAAGCGTGTCGCCGGAACCTCCGGGAACTTCGGTGACGTCTTCGACCCGAACACCGGGCGGGTGCAGGCCAAGGTGCCGCTGGCGTCGACCCAGGAGGTCTCCGCCGCGATCGCCAACGCCGCGGAGGCGCAGCCCGCGTGGGCGGCGCAGAACCCGCAGAAGCGCGCCCGGATCATGATGCGCTTCCTGCAGCTGGTCAACGAGGAGATGGACTCGCTGGCCCGGCTGCTGTCCGCCGAGCACGGCAAGACCGTCCCCGACGCCAAGGGCGACATCCAGCGCGGCCTGGAGGTCGCCGAGTTCGCCGTCGGCATCCCGCACCTGCTCAAGGGCGAGTACAGCGAGAACGCGGGCACCGGCATCGACGTGTACTCGATGCGCCAGCCGCTGGGTGTGGTCGCGGGCATCACGCCGTTCAACTTCCCCGCGATGATCCCGCTGTGGAAAGCGGCGCCGGCCATCGCCGCGGGCAACACGTTCGTGCTCAAGCCCTCCGAGCGCGATCCCTCGGTGCCGCTGCGGCTCGCGGAGCTGTTCATCGAGGCCGGGTTGCCGCCGGGCGTGCTCAACGTGGTCAACGGCGACAAGGTCGCGGTCGACGCGGTGCTCACCGACCCGCGCATCGAGGCGGTCGGCTTCGTCGGCTCCTCCTCGATCGCCGAGTACATCTACAGCACCGCCGCCGCGCACGGGAAGCGCGCGCAGTGCTTCGGCGGCGCCAAGAACCACATGATCGTGATGCCGGACGCCGACCTCGACCAGGTGGTGGACGCGCTGGTCGGCGCGGGCTACGGCTCGGCGGGCGAGCGCTGCATGGCGATCTCGGTGGCGGTTCCGGTGGGGCAGCCCACCGCGGACGCGCTGGTGGACAAGCTCACCGAGCGGGTCCGCAAGCTCAAGATCGGCACCAGCTTCGACGAGACCGCGGACTTCGGCCCGCTGGTGACGAAGCAGGCGCTGCAGCGGGTCGACGAGCTCGTCGCCGCCGGGGTCGAGGAGGGCGCCGAGCTGGTCGTCGACGGCCGCGGGTTCTCGTTGGAGGGCCACGAGGACGGGTTCTTCGCGGGCGCCTCGCTGTTCGACCACGTCACGACGGACATGCGGATCTACCGCGAGGAGATCTTCGGGCCGGTGCTGTCGATCGTGCGCGCCGCCGACTACGAGGAAGCGCTCCGGTTGCCCAGCGAGAACGAGTACGGCAACGGCGTCGCGATCTTCACCAGGGACGGCGACGCCGCGCGCGAGTTCACCAGCCGCGTGAACGCGGGCATGGTCGGCGTGAACGTCCCGATCCCGGTGCCGATCGCGTACCACACCTTCGGCGGCTGGAAGCGCTCCGGGTTCGGCGACCTCAACCAGCACGGGCCGGACTCGATCAAGTTCTACACCAAGACGAAGACGGTGACCTCGCGCTGGCCCTCCGGGCTCAAGGAAGGCGCCAGCTTCACCATCCCGACCATGAACTGACTCGGCAGCGGGCAGGGCCGGCCGCACCACGTCGGCTGGTCCTGCCCGGGAAACTCGAAGGTAGGAGTGAACGTGTCGGTAGCAGCGGTTTCCGGACCTTCCGGCGCGGTGTCGCCGTTCGCGCTGACCGAGGACCAGCGGGCGATCCAGCAGCTCGCCCGCGAGTTCGCGGTCGAGCAGCTCGCGCCGCACGCGGTGCAGTGGGACCAGGACAAGCATTTCCCGGTCGACGTGCTGCGGGCCGCCGGTGAGCTGGGCATCGGGGGCATCTACGTCGACGAGGCCTACGGCGGCACCGGGCTGAGCCGGTTCGAGTCGGTGCTCATCTTCGAGGCGCTGGCCTCCGGTGATCCCTCGGTGGCGGCGTACCTGTCGATCCACAACATGGTCGCGGGCATGATCGACCGCTTCGGCGACGCCGAGCAGCGGGCGCGCTGGCTGCCGTCGCTGTGCGCGCTGGAGACCCGCGCGAGCTACTGCCTCACCGAACCAGAAGCCGGGTCCGATGCGGCGGCGCTGCAGACCCGAGCGGTGCGCGACGGCGACGACTACGTGCTGACCGGGGTGAAGCAGTTCATCTCCGGCGGCGGCAGCTCCGACGTGTACGTGGTGATGGCGCGGACCGGGGAGAGCGGCTCGAAGGGCATCTCCACGTTCATCGTCGAAAGCGGCTCCGAGGGGCTCTCGTTCGGGCCGAACGAGAAGAAGATGGGCTGGAACGCCCAGCCCACCCGCCAGGTGATCCTCGACGGCGTGCGGGTTCCGGAGAGCAGGCGCCTCGGCCCCGAGGGGATCGGGTTCAAGATCGCCATGGCCGGGCTGGACGGCGGCAGGCTCAGCATCGCGTCCTGCTCGCTGGGCGGTGCGCGGGCCGCACTGGACCAGAGCCTCGGCTACGTGCGGGAGCGCAGCGCCTTCGGCTCGAAGCTCAGCGAGTTCCAGGTGCTGCAGTTCAAGCTCGCCGACATGGCCACCGAGCTGGAGGCCGCGCGGATGCTGCTGTGGCGCGCCGCGTGGGCGCTGGACTCCCGCGACGGGGACGCGACGAGGCTGTGCGCGATGGCCAAGCGGCTGGCCACCGACGTGGGCTTCACCGTGGCGAACGAGGCGCTTCAGATCCACGGTGGATACGGATACCTTGCCGAGTACGGCCTGGAGAAGATCGTGCGCGACCTGCGCGTGCACCAGATCCTCGAGGGCACGAACGAGATCATGCGACTGATCATTTCCCGTGGACTGCTGGAGTCGGCATCATGACAACACCCGCCCCGGAGCAGGTTCTGCTCAGCGTCGAGGGCGCGCTCGGACGCATCACGCTCAACCGCCCCAAAGCGATCAACTCGCTGACCCTGGAGATGGTCCGGGAGATCACCGCCGCGCTGCGGCGGTGGAGCTCCGACGACCAGGTCCAGGTGGTGCTCATCGAGGGCGCGGGCGAACGCGGCCTGTGCGCGGGCGGCGACATCCGGGCGCTCTACGACGCGGCGAAGGCGCAGGACGACTCGCTGCCGAAGGCGTTCTGGAGCGAGGAGTACCGGCTCAACACGATGCTGGCGCACTACCCGAAGCCGGTCGTGGGGCTGATGGACGGCGTCTGCATGGGCGGCGGGGTCGGCATCTCCGCGCACGGTTCGCACCGGGTCGTGACGGAACGGACGAAGATCGGCATGCCCGAGGTCGGCATCGGCTTCGTGCCCGACGTCGGCGGTACGTTCCTGCTCTCGCAGGCCCCCGGCGAGCTCGGCACGCACCTGGCGCTGACCGGCGCGCCCGTCGGCGGCGCGGACGCGGTGGCGCTGGGGCTGGCCGACCACTACCTGCCCAGCGAGCGCATCGACGACCTCGTCAAGGCTTTGACCACCGGTGACGCGGACGCGGCGCTGGCCAGGTTCGCCGAGCCCGCGCCGGAGTCCCCGGTGGCGGCGCAGCGGGAGTGGATCGACGCCGCCTACGCCGGGGACGACGTGGCGCAGATCCTCGAGAGGCTGCGCGCCCGGCCGGAGGAGGCGGCCGGCCAGGCCGCGGACGCGATCGAGACGAAGTCCCCGACCTCGCTGAAGCTGACGCTGCGCGCCTTGCGCAGCCGTCCCGGCACGCTGGAGGTCGCGCTCGACCAGGAGTTCCGGATCGCGCTGCGCTGCCTCACCGCGGGCGACTTCGTGGAGGGCGTGCGCGCCACCCTCGTGGACAAGGACCGCGACCCGAAGTGGTCGCCGAACCGGCTCGACGACGTGGGCGAAGACCAGGTGCAGCGGTTCTTCGCCCCGCTCGGCGCGGACGAACTGGGCCTGTCGGGCTGACCGCCTGCCGTTGACCTCGCCTGCCGGGTGAGCTGCGTTGCGGACGTCGAGCGCGAGGTTCCGCTGCCCGCCCCGCGCAGGCCGAGGTCGAAGGCAGGTCCTGAGCACCCGGGCCGCGCGCCCGGAACGAACCACCGCACCCGCAGAAGGGAACATGACAATGGCTGTCATCGGTTTCATCGGGCTGGGCCACATGGGCGGCCCGATGTCGGCGAACCTGGTCAGGGCCGGGCACACCGTGCGCGGGTTCGACCTGGTGCCCGCGGCGCTGGACGCGGCGCGCGCGAACGGGGTGACCGTGGCCGACTCGGCCGCCGAGGCCGTCGCCGGTGCCGAAGCGGTGATCACGATGCTGCCCAGCGGCAAGCACCTGCTGGACTGCTACGAGCAGGTGCTGCCCGCGGCGGAACCGGGCGCGCTGCTCGTCGACTCCTCGACGGTCGACGTCGCCGACGCCAGGGCCGCGCACGAGCTGGCCGGGGCGGAGGGCTTCGGCTCGCTGGACGCGCCGGTCTCCGGCGGCACGGCGGGCGCCGAGGCGGGCACCCTCACGTTCATGGTCGGCGGTGCCGAGGAGCACTTCCAGCGCGCGGAGTCGCTGCTGGAACCGATGGCCCGCAAGGTGATCCACTGCGGTGGTCCGGGCAACGGCCAGGTCACCAAGATGTGCAACAACCTCATCCTCGGGGCTTCGATGGTCGCCGTCGGCGAGGCCTTCGTGCTGGGCGAGCGGCTCGGCTTGAGCAACCAGGCGCTCTACGACGTGGCGTCGATCTCCACCGGCCAGTGCTGGGCGCTGACCACGAACTGCCCGGTGCCGGACCTGGTGGAGACCAGCCGCGCCAACCACGACTACGAGCCGGGCTTCTCGGCCGCCCTGATGCTCAAGGACCTGAAGCTGGCGGAGTCGGCGGCGCGGCAGAGCGGCACCGACGCGTCGATCGGGCGGCTGGCCACGGAGCTGTACCAGCGGTTCAACGAGGAAGGCGGCGGCGGGTACGACTTCGGCGCCATCATCCGCTCCATCCGGGAGCACTCGGAGCGCTCCGCGGAAGCGTCCCCCGAGGTCACCGGCAGCCCGTGACCGCCGTCGCCGCGCGGCACGGCCCCGGTGCCGTCCCGCGGCCGGGGCGGGATGAGGCCCGGAAGGTCCCGGCGTACGCTGGCGCCTCGTGATGGACTGGCTGTTCGAGTGGTGGGACGGCGTCGAGCTGTGGCTCGTTCAGCTGTGGTACCCGCTGCTGGTGACCCTGGTCCTGGTCGTGCTGCTGCCGGTGTGCTGGTACCTGGCGCGCGTCCTCGACCGGGCCATCGACGGGATCGGCGCGAAGCTGACCCGAGTGCGCGACGCCGAGCCGCCGGTGCGGACCCCGCGCGGAACGGACGTGTCGTGAGCAGGTTGAGTTCGCGCAAGCGCATCACCATCGCCCTGGTCGGCCTGATCGCGCTGGTCGTCATCGGGTGGTTCGTCCAGCAGGGCACGACGGGGCACCGTTCCGCGACGCCGGTTGACGGCGGGGGCACGCTGGTGTGGCAGGCTGTGCCCGTTCTGCCGGATTCATCGGTCTCGGCGGTGCCGTGGCGAGCGTTCGCCCTTCCGGGGCCGTCCGCGTCGCTGGCGTGACCGTGCGGGCTCCGGACCGTGGCGCATCGCCTCGGCATTGCGGTGAACAACACCTGTTCCTGGTTGTTGACGTGTGTGGTTGAGTGGGATGTTTGCGACGAAAAAGCCTCAGGTAATCCGGAAGGAGCCGGCGGTGGGCAAGCTGGAGCAGCCTGGCGTGAGCGCGAAGACGGCGGCTGAGGACGCGGAGCGGCGCGGTGCGTCCGTGCACGTGCTCGACGGCAGCGACCTGATCAACAAGCGGACCGCGCTGGACGGAATCGCGGCGGTGTTGTCGTTCCCCGAGTGGGCCGGGCGCAACCTGGACGCGCTCTACGACTGCCTGACCGACCTGTCCTGGTTGCCGGAAGGCGAGCACGTGCTCATCTGGTCCGGCGCGCAGAACCTCGCGGAGCACGACCCGAAGGCCTACGCGAAGATCAACACGGTGCTGCAGGACGCCGCCAGCAACACGATCTGCGGCCGCGGCTTCGCCACGATCCTCACCCGCGACTGAGCGTTCCCGCCCGCGATCACTCCGGGCGGCGGGGGATCCAGGCGGCCGGGCGCTTCTCGGCGAAGGCGCGGATGCCCTCCTGGCCTTCCTCGGAGGCGAAGTGGCTCGCGGAGAGCTCCAGGACGGCGTCGAAGTCCTCGCTGATGGTGGCCGCGCGCGGGCGCCGCAGCAGTTCCTTGGTGGCGGCCAGGGCGTTCGGAGCGCCACGGGTGAGCAGGTCGGCGTAGCGGGCGACCTCCGCGTCCAGCGACTCCGCGGGGACCGCCGAGTTCAGCAGGCCGATCTCGACGGCGCGGGCCGCGTCGAAGTTCTCCCCGGTCAGGAACAGCTCGTGCGCGGCGCGCGGTTGCAGCCGGGGCAGCACGGTCAGCGAGATGACCGCGGGCACCACGCCGATGCGCACCTCGGAGAAGCCGAACGTCGCGGTGTCCGCGGCCACGGCGAGGTCGCAGGCCGCGACGATGCCGACACCACCGGCCCGCGCCGGCCCCGCCAGTTTCGCGATGACCGGTTTCGGGCTGGTCCACAGCGCTTCGAGCAGTTCGGGCAGCTCCCGCACGCCTTGCTGGTCCGCGTCGGCGGAGCGGGATTCCTTGAGGTCCATCCCGGCGCAGAACACCGGTCCGGTGTGGGCGAGCACGACGACCCGCACGGAGTCCTCGGCCAGCGCCGCGGCCAGGTGATCGCGCAGTTCGCGGCGCAGCTGCGCGGACAGCGCGTTGCGGTTGTGCGGGGAGTCCAGCGTGATCGTCGCGATGCCCGCGTCGACGGTGCGGTGCACGAGTTCGTCGCCCATGCGCCGCACGTTAGCCGCACCGACGGCATCGGAGCCAGGCCCGGAACACCGGAGCCCGCGCTTTCGTGACGGGTTGGCGGCGTTCGTCCCCGCCGCTGAGCGGTGACGAGACGACCGCTCGCTGGTGCTCGGCCTTCCTCTTGTGCGGACGGCTTTTCGGCGCCCACTTGGGAAAAATCCCGCCGTGAGATGACAACCGAGGTTCCGATACCCGACTACGCGGGCCGAGCGCGAACGCAAGCCCTCACGTCGGTGGGTAGCGCGTCGTCCAGTCTTCGGTGTCCGGGGGGTGCGGGCCGAACTCCAGGCTCGCGTCGTGGGCGAGCTGTTCGATCACGTCGTGCAGTTCGAGCTCGGTGCGCCACCGGTCCGGGATCTTCGCCGCCCCCGCCTGCGCGCCGACGAGGCTGCCGCAGACGGCGCCGGTGGTGGCGGAGTTGCCGGAGTGGTTGACCGCCAGCGGCAGCGCGACGTCGATGTCGCCGTCGGCCACCAGCGCGGCGTACAGGCCGATGCCGAGCGCGTCGGCGGCGCTCCAGCCGTTGCCGATGCCGGTTTCCAGGTGGGTCGGCGTGGTCTCGGCGGACGCGGCGTAGCGCACCGCGGCGGCGACCTTGCGGGAGACCTCCTGCTGACCGCGGTGCCCGCTGAGCTCGTCCAGCGCCTCGTCGACGGCAGTGGCGAGGTCGCAGCCGGTGAGCAGCCGGGACACCAGGAACGCGAGCGTGCCCGCGCTGAGGTAGGCGACCGGATCGCCGTGGGTGAGCGCGGCCGTGTTCTGCCCGACGCGGAACACCTCCGCCGGGTCGTCGCTCCATAACGCCGCGGGGACCGCCCGCATCACCGCCGTGCTGCCCTGCGAGTCGCTGACCGGGTGGTCCGGGGTGCCCATCGGTTGTTGGCCCTTGGCGAACGCGATGAGCGTGCGCATCATGGTGCGGCCCGGGTTCCGGGTCTGGTACAGGGCGCGGTGCCCCACCAGCCAGCCGTCCGGGGCGGGGGTGTGCTTGAGGAATTCGCCCGCCGCGCGCCCCCAGCTGAGGTGCTGGGTGTGCAGCCAGCGCTGGTAGGCGTGCTGGATGTGCCGGGACGGGTCGGCGACCTCGCCGGTACGGCGGCTCACCCCGGCGCGGATGGTGCCTTCGAGCGAGAACAGCAGCAGCTGGGTGTCGCTGCCGAGGCGTCCCGCGGGATGCCCGGCGGGCACGTAGTTGCGCAGGCCCTGCGGCCCGTGCCGGTCCTGGATGTCGTCCCAGCCGCTGCCCGCGATGGGCGTGCCGAGTGCTTCACCGATGGCGCATCCCAGCACCGCTCCGAGGAAGCGGTCCCTGGAGGCGGCGAGTCTGGGCACGGCGTGCAGGCTCCTTCTCCGGTCGGGGGCGTGCGCAGGGGCGCCGACGGGGTACCGCTGGAGCCACTCGGCGGATTCGTCCGGGTAGGGACCGAATTCGGTGGTGGCGTCCTCGGCGAGCCGTTCCAGCACCGCGAGCGCGGCGGGTTTCTCGGCCCACGGTAGGGGAATCGCGGCGGGCCCGTGGGCGGCTCCGAGCAATTGGCCGCACAGCACGGCCGTGGTCCGGGTGTCGCCGCCGTGGTCGGCCGCGGCGGCGACGGCGGTGGTGAAGTCGTCGGGGCACGCGGCGGCGACGCGCAACGCCACGGCGAGCGCCTCGGTGCCGGTGCGGCCCGCGCCCATCGCGTCGAGCTGGGCGGCTCCGGGGGCGAAGCCGACCGGGCTGGTCGCGCCGAGGCGCAGCGCGCGGTCCAGCAGCGCGGGCCGGGAGTCGGCGGGTTCCCAGGACGCGACGGCCCGGGACAGGCTCTCGTGCAGCGGAATTCCGCGCAGCAGCAGGGAGATCGCGACGCCGAGCGCTCCGGCGGGACGGTGCCCGTCCGGGTGGCCGTGGGACAGGGCGGCGAGGTCCTTGGCGCCGCCGAACACAGCGGTGCCCGACCACAGCGCCGCCACGGCGCCCAGCGGTACGCCCGACGCGCCGGACGCGTGCGCGGAGGCCCTGCCCCCGGCGGCGATCCTGGTCAGCGCGGTGAGCAGCGCCGGGTCGTCGACCGAGTCGGCGCGCAGCTCGGGCCGGTCGACCAGCCAGCCGTCCGGTCCTTCGGCCGGGTCGGCGACGCAGTCCTGCCACGGGATCCCGCGGGTGTGCAGCCACCGCTGCAGTCCATTGAGGACGGAGGCGGGGACGTCGGCGGCGCCGTGCACGCGCAGCGCGGTGTGCGCGCGGATCACGCCCTCCAGTGCGAACAGCGCCGACGTGGTGCGTTCGCCGATGCGGCCCGCGACGGTGAATTCGGCGCAGGCGGCGCCCAGCAGCATCCCGGCGAACCGGCTCGCGGCGTCCGCCCGGTAGCCGGAGTCGTCGGCGAGGCCGGTCGCGGGCACCGGCGGTGCCGGATCGGTGCCGATGCGCTGGCGCAACGCCGCGAACCACGGCGGCCGGGTCAGCGGACGATCCCGCCACGACCGCCACTTCTCCAGCAGCAGCCGCTCATCGGCGTCGGCGGGCTCGGCCGACGCCAAGGGCGAGGTGCCCGGTCCGGGCGTGTCGGATTCCGCGCCCTCGGCGGAATCCGAGCGCGCGGTCGCCGAATCCGGCGTCGCCGAACGGCGCCGTTCCCGGTATGCCGCCAGCAACGCCCGTTCCGCCTCGGTGAGCCCGTCGGAGGCCCTCGCGTCCGTCACCCGTGCAACGTTACTGCCTGTCTTCGATCTTGTTCTGCGCGGCGGTGCGGGTGGTGGAAACTCGGCACCCGGCGTCGAACCCGATCCGCGACGGCGGTCGTTCAGCGCGGCCCCGGCGGCTTGCTCGCTGCGGGATCGATGCCGCGAGCGGCGCGGCCGACGGGACATCGTCGTGTTCGCGAGACACCCGCAGGGATCGAGCCGGATGCCGCCCAGTGGGGCGGCCGTTGGCGGGGCACCGGCCGAGGGCGCTGCTCAGCGGGAGCGACAGTGCCTCGGCCTGCTCGTCGCGGGACCACCTTGGCGAGCGCCTTCGCTGCGCCGTCCCCGCGAACTCGTGGCGGTGCCGAGCGCCCTGGTCGCTTACTCCCAGCGCTGGCGCGGCACCGCCCGCGAAGTCCTCGCGCGCACCGGGCCCCAGGGCGCCTCAGCCCGTGTACCGCTTGGTCCAGTCCGGTGCCGTGCCGTCGGGGGTCAGGTCGGTCTCGGCGCGGCGCGCGTCGGTGATCAGCTGCTCCACCTGGTCGTGCAGCTCCAGCTGGTCGAGCCACTCCGGCGGGATCTCCGCCGCACCGCGCGCCGCTCCGAGCAGCCCGCCGCACAGGGCCGCGGTGGCGGCGGAGTCACCGGAGTGCGTCGCGGCCAGCGCGACCGCGTCCGCGAACGAGTCGGGGTGCGTCAAGGCCGCGGCCACCGCGACACCGAGCGCGGCCGGAGCGTGCCTGCCGGCCCCGAGCTTCTCCAGCGCCGGCACCGGAACCGGGCCGTGCTCGGCCAGTTCGAGCGCGTCGCGCAGCGAGCGGACCGTGTTCTCGTTGCCCTCCCAGGCCTTCAGCTCGTTGAGCGTGGTGTGCACGCTCTCGGCCAGGGTCTGGCCGTCGCGCAGCGCGGCGACCATCGCGGCGACCGCCGCAGCCGGGAGGTAGCCGTCCGGGTGGCCGTGGGTGAGCACGCCGATCGTGATGCCCAGTTCGACGGCCGCGCCGGGAGTGTCGGCGTGCAGCCCGACCACGGCGCCCCGCGCCGCGGCGGCCGCGCCGGTGGCCTGGTTCGGCGGGGTGCTCGGAGTGGGGGCGGCGCTCTCGCCGTCCCATCCGGCGAGCGCGGTGAGGGTGGCCTCGTCGGGGAACCGCTGCACGCGCAGCACGGCCTGCTCGGCGAGCGCGGCGGGCCGCACGGCGGGCTCGATCGGCGCCCCCTGGGTGAGCACCCAGTGCTGCATGGTGCCGCGCACCAGGTCCACCGGCTCGGCGCCGGGCCGGTTCAGTCCGTTGTGGACGGTGCTGCGCAGCAGTCCGTCCAGCACGAACACCGACTGCTGGCCCACCGCGGTGGACCGGCCGCGGCCGCCGAGGTACTCGGCCGGTTCGCGGACGCCGTCCGGATTGCGGCGCAGGATCGCCCGCTGGGACAGGAACGTCCACGGGGCGCCCAGCGCGTCGCCCGCGAGCACGCCCAGGGCGCATCCGGCGAGCCGGTCCAGGCGGTCCAGCGCCGCCGGGACCTCCTCGGCGAGCTCCCCGTCGGCTTCGCCCGCGGCCACCAGCTGCGCGGCGCGTTCGGCGCCGAACGCCTCCTGGAGCAGCTTGTGCAGGCCTTCGGAGAGGTCGTTGGGGGTGTCGTCCTCGCCGTCGCGGAACTTGCGCCACGCGGCGAGCAGCCGCAGTTCCTCGTCGTTGAGGCCGTCGCCGGCCTCCTCGTCGGCGGAAGCATCGGCCGGGGCAGCGGTCTCGGCAGCGGCGGGAACCTCCGCCGCGGCGGGAACCTCCGGCGTGGCCGGGGACTTCGACGGTGCGGGAACCTCCGGCGTGGCCGGAGATGTCGACGTTGCTGGGGCCTCCGGCGTGGCCGGAGCCTCCGAGACCGCGGGCGCTTCGGATGCCGCAGTAGTCGCGGAAGCCTTGGCCGCCTGCGGCGTCGCCGACGCCGGGGAGGCCTCGGGTGCCGCTGGAGTCGCGGAAGCCGGAGAAGCCTCGGGTGCTCGCGGAGCCGCGGACGCCGGAGCGGCCCCCGCAGCCGGCGGAGCGGGCTCGTCGTCGGTGATGGCCGGGATCGGGGCGAGCACCGCGGTGGTCTCCGCCGCGGTCTCCGGCACCGCCGTGCGCTGCTTCGGCTCGGCCGGGCGCTCGGGCTTGCGCGGCGGCGCCGCCTTCGCCCCGGGCGCGCTGCCCGCGGGGTAGCGGCGCAGCCACTCCGGGACCGACGGCGGGTGCTCCCCGAACTCCTCCGTCGCGTCCCGCGCGAGCTGCTCGATGACCTCGCCCAGCTCCACCCGCTGCCGCCACGCGTGCGGAACGGCGCTCGCGGTGTGCGCGGCGCCCATGATGTTCCCGCAGATCGAGGCGGTCGCGTCGCTGTCGCCGGAGTGGTTCGCGGCCAGCACCACGGCGTCGGCGTAGGAGGACGGCCGGGCGAGCGCGGCGCACACCGCGATGGCCAGCGCCTGCTCGCCGACCCGGCCTTCGCCGAGCCGGTGCTGGATCTGCTCCGGGGTGGGAGTGCCCTCGGTGGCGAGTTCGATCGCCCGGCGCAGCGCGCTCGTGGTCTCCTCGTGGCCTTCCCACCCGGACAGCTCGGTGAGCGCGCGATCCACGCCCTCCGGCAGCGATCGGCCGCTGAGCAGCTGGGCCACGATGACGGCCAGCGCGCCCGCGGGCAGGAACCCGCTCGGGTGCCCGTGGGTGAGCGCGGCGGTCGCCGCACCCACCCGGAACGTCTCGGTGGGGTCCGCCGACCAGAAACCGGCCGGGGCCGCGCGCATCACGCCGCCGCAGCCCTTGGAGTCGTTGATCCGGTTCGTCAGGGTGCCCAGCCGGCCGCTGGTGGCGTAGGCGTGCAACGCCTGCACGCAGGTGGCGCCCGGCGCGCGGCGCACGAACAGCCCCTTCTCCCGGATCAGCCAGCCGTCCGGCGGCGCGGCGGCGATCGGGCCGCCCGCTTCCTTCCAGTCGAAGCCCTGGGTGTGCAGCCAGCGCTGGTAGGCGTGCTGGACCTGCGGGGCCGGATCGGTCTCGTCGTAGAGCCTGCGGCGGATCGAGGCGCGGATCAGGCCGTCGGTGGTGAACAGGGTCAGCTGGGTGTCGTCGCTGATCGAGCCGCCGGGGCGGTGCGCGTCGACGAAGTCGACCACGCCCGCGGCTCCGTGCTTGGCGCGGATGGTCTCGATCGAGTCGTCCTCGACGGGGTAGCCGAGGGCGTCGCCGACCGCGCCGCCGAGCAGGCAGCCGAGGATGCGGGCGCCGCGCTCGGTCGCGGGCTCGCTGAGGGTGCGGGTGGGGCCGCTGTAGGAGGGCTGGGGCGTCGCCGGGCGGGTCGCGGGCTGCTGCGCCGCCGGTGCGGCCTGGGCTTTCTCCTGCGGCGGGGCGGTCTCGCCGTTCGCCGGGGAGGACGTGGGCCAGGAACCCATGGTGGGCAGCGGCGGAGTGCCGGACTTCTCGGCGTCGGCGGGGGCCTGCGCCGCCTCGTCGTCGGCCGAGTCCTCCTCGTCCGCCGGAACCGGGGGCTTCCCGGTGGTCTGCTGCGCGGGCTCGTCCGCGGAGGCCGCTTCCTCGGCGGCAGCGGGCGCGGCGGAGTCCTCGGACCCGTCCGCCGGGACGGCGGCGGCGGTCCGGCCACCGGGCGCCAGCTCGGCAGCGGAGTCCGAAGTGGACTGCGCGGCCGGCGCGGTCTCGTCCTGCTTCGCCGAACCACCCGCGGCGGACTCGGTCTTCCCGGCGGACGCGCCCGCCGGGATCGGGAACCGCGCCACCGGATCGGACTTCCCCGCGGTCGTCGCGGCGGTGCCGGTCCCGGCGTCGCCCTTCGCGGCCTGCTCGCCGCTCGCCGCCTTGGCGCCGTCCTGGACCGCGGGCTGCTCGGAGGTCCGCGCCACGGCGTTGTCCCGCACGGTGCGCGGCAGCTCGGACTCGAAGTCCAGGTCGATGAGGTCCCGCTCGGCGGGGTAGCGCTGCGACCAGGTCTCGTCGGTGCGCGGCTGCGGGCCGAACTCCACCAGCGCGTCGGTGGCCAGCTTCTCGATCGTCTCCCGCTGCTTGAGGTCGCGCAGCCACACTCCCGGCATCGCGGACACGCCTTCGCGGGCACCGACGATCGCACCACAGATGGCCCCCGTCGAATCGCTGTCGCCGGAGTGGTTCACCGCGGCCATCACGGCGGGGCCGATGCCGTCGTGGCTCAGCGCCGCGCACACGGCGATGGCCAGGGCCTCGTGCCCGGTCCAGCCGCCGCCGAGCAGGTCCTTGATCTGTTCCGCGGTCGGCGCGCCCTGCGCGGCGAGGTCCTCGGCGACCAGCAACAACCGCTCGGTCTGCTGGTGCCCGTCGCACTCGACGAGCAGGTCGCGGGCCGCGTTCAGCGCCTCCGGCAGCGCGGCGCCGCCCAGCAGGCCGTGCACCAGCACGGCGAGCACCCCGGCGGGCAGGTAGCCGCTGGGCTTCGAGCAGGTCAGCGCGGCACCGGCCGCGGCGAGCCGGAACACCTCGCGGGGGTCCTCGGACCACAGCGCGAACGGTGCCGCGCGCACCACGCCGGTGTTGTCGTCGGAGTCGTTGATGGGGCGCTGGAACGTGCCGGGCGCGCCGATGGAGGCGAACTCGCGCAGCGCGGTGATGCACTCACTGTTCGGGGAGCGCACGGCGAACAGGTCGCGTTCGGCGATGAGCCAGCCGTCGGGCTCCGGGTGCCGCTCGGCGAACGGGCCCGCCGCCCGCGACCACGCGTGGCCCTGGGTGTGCAGCCAGCGCTGGTAGCCGAGCTGGACGGCGGCCAGCGGGCCGCCGGTGGCGCCGCCCCGCGCCGCGACGTGGCCGCGGATGAGGCCTTCCAGCGTGAACAGGATCAGCTGCGTGTCGTCGGTGAACTCGCCGGGGTGGTCGCCGCCGCGCTCGTAGTCGGTGACGCCGCGCTCGCCGAAGCGGCTGCGGATCTGCTCCACCGGGTACGTCTCGATCGGTGCGCCCAGCGCGTCGCCCGCGGCGGCGGCCAGCACGCTGCCGAGGAAGCGCTGCCCCCGGTCGCTGGTGATGGGGTCCGGGGCCTGCTGCTCGGCGGTCGGCACCTTCGCGGGCTGCGTGACGTCCGGAGCGGGGTTCGCGGGTGCGGGGGTCGGAGCGCCGCGGGTACCGGCCGACTTGATCAGGTCTTCGCCGGGGATGCGTGCCTTGACCTGGCTCGTCGGGTTGATCTGCAGGTCCATGCCGGTGGGGTTGCGCTCGACGAGCTGCCTGCCGGTCATGCGCTGCCAGGTCGTCCAGTTCGCCGGGAGGTAGGCGTCCGAGGTGAACAGCTGCAGCTGCCGGCGCCCCGAGTCGTGGTCCATGGTGAACAGGCCGCTGCCCTGAGGCTGTGCGAACAGGATCAGCTCGGCGTCCAGCAGCGCCGCGAGCAGGGTGGGGGCCTGCGCGTAGCCGGTGGTGGTCAGCTGCAGCGCGCGCTCGACGTCGTTGGTCGGTGCGGGCAGCCGCAGCGCGACGGGGGAGGGGCGGTAGTTCGGGTTCGGGGAGAAGTCGTCGGTGAGCTCGCCGCGTTCGTCGACCCGGTAGCCGCCGATGAAGCCCCAGGGCGGCACTTCCGCGTTCGGGTCGCTGAAGATCGGATCCACCACGTACAGCCAGGTGTTCGGCTGTTTGGCGGCCTGCTCCCGCATGGCCGGCGTGATCACCGGCCGGCTCGGCTGCTGGGTGTTCATCTCCCGCACTCGCCCCCGACTTGTCGTTGCACCTTGATCCTTGCCGCCGAGGTTCACTGGCTCACCCGAAAGTGTGGTTTCGCGCCGCGATACCGCTCGGCTGCGCTGCGACGCGCCACCGTCGCGTAGTTGATCCGCACTCTCTCATGGCCACTTGGGGTGAAGTTTAGTGTTCCACAAAAACACCCTGCGTCAGCGAGGGTGATCTCAGCCGGAGGGGTGAGGAACCGGGCGGCTCCGGACGAACCGGGCCACCCGGCGGCGACCCGAAGTCGGGGTAACCGGGCCGCCGCCGGGCGTCGGTGCGCCCATGTCGGGGCCGCACGAACCGCATCTTGCCCGGATGGTTGCGCACCTGGGCGAACTTGTCGGAATTCCGCAAGAACGGCCCAATCCGCTGCCCCGCTCGGCGCCGCGCGCTGGGCCGAACGTCGAACCGTGAATCCGGGGATTCCGCCATGTGAGTGGCCGGATCACGCGACGCCGGTGGTGTCCTCGTCGCGGTCCAGGGCCTGCGCGTGGCGGGTGAGGACGAGCTCGGCGACGGCGGGGGAGTCGGCCATCGGCGCGGCGATCAGCGGGGAATCCCCCGCGGCGTGGGTTTCGACGGCGTCGATGACGCGGTCGGTGAGCAGGCCGGGAGCGAGGAACCAGAACGCCACCGCGATCCGGCGGGCACCGCGTTCCCGCAGCAGGGAGATCGCGGCGGGCACGTCGGGTTCGGCGGCGGTCGCGAACGCGGCGACCGCGCCCGCCCACGAAGTCCGCTGCTGCCACCGCTCGGCGACCCGCGCGACGAGCCGGTTGGCCGGGGCGTGCGCCGAGCCGACCCCGGCGAGCACCACGCCCAGCTCGGAATCCGCCGTGGTGGCACCGGTTTCGGCGAGCCGGTCCAGCGCCGCCGACTCCAGCAGCGGGTCCGGACCGAGCACGTCCGCGGTGCGCAGCCGCAACCCCGGCAGCCGCGCGCCCGCCTCGGCGACGACGGCGGGCAGGTCCACCTTCGCGTGGAAGGCGCTGCCCAGCAGCAGCGGCACGATCACCGCTTCGCGGTGCCCGTCGGCGTGCACCGCGCTGAGCACGTCGCCCACCCGCGGCGCGGACAGGTCCAGGAAGGCGGCGCGCACGTCCAGGTCGGGGCGCTCGGCGCGCACCACGTCCAGCAGGGCGTGGACGGTGCGCGCCGAGCGAGGGTCCCGGCTGCCGTGCGCGACGGCGATCAGGGCGGGCCGCACCGCGTCAGCTCGCGACGGCCGCCGCGAGCGGAGCCAGCGGCAGCCCGATCAGGCCGGCGGCCAGCGTGGTGCCGTCCGCCGGGTCGATCACCAGGAACGAGCCGGTGCGCCGGGACTCGGCGTACTCGTCCACCGGCAGCGGCTCGGCGGTGCGCAGCTGCACGCGACCGATCTCGTTGAGCTGCAACGCATCCGGAGTGTCCACACTGGCCAGTTCCTGCTCGTCGAAGCGCGCCGACAGCTCCGTCACCATGGCCTGCACGGTCCGGGTGCCGTGCTTGACCAGCACCCGCGCGCCCGGCTGCAACGGCTTCTCGGCCAGCCAGCAGACGGTGGCGTCGAGCTCGTCGATGACCCGCGGCGCGGAGTCCGCCGCGGCGATCAGATCGCCCCGGGACAGGTCCACGTCGTCTTCCAGCAGCAACGTCACCGAACGCCCTGCCGCAGCGCGCGGCACCGGCCCGTCCGGAGTGTCCACTTGGGACACTCGAGTGCGGATGCCCGCGGGCAGCACGACGACCTCGTCGCCCCGCGCGATCACGCCCGCCGACACCTGGCCCGCGTAGCCGCGGTAGTCCGGGAGCTCGGCCGTGCGCGGCCGGATCACGTACTGCACCGGCATCCGGAACGGCGCGTCGAACGGGTCCGGCGCGACCGGCACCGTCTCCAAGTGCTCCAGCAGCGCGGGCCCCGAGTACCACGGGGTGCGCTCCGAGCGCTCCACCACGTTGTCGCCGTGCAGCGCCGACACCGGGATCGTGACCACGTCGTCGTCGGCGTAGCCGAGCGCGCGGGCGTGCCCGGCGAACTCCGCGGCGATGCGCTCGTAGATCGCGCCGTCGTAGTCCACCATGTCGATCTTGTTGACGGCGAGCACCAGCTGCGGCACGCCCAGCAGCGCCAGCACCGCCGCGTGCCTGCGGGTCTGCTCGATGACGCCCTTGCGCGCGTCCACCAGCAGGATCGCCAGCTGCGCCGTGGACGCGCCGGTCACCGTGTTGCGGGTGTACTGCACGTGCCCCGGGGTGTCGGCGAGCACGAACGTCCGCTTCGGCGTCGCGAAGTACCGGTAGGCCACGTCGATCGTGATGCCCTGCTCGCGCTCCGCGCGCAGGCCGTCCACCAGCAGCGACAGGTCCGGCGTCTGCAGGCCCCGGTCCGCGCTGGCGCGGTGCACCGCGTCCAGCTGGTCGGCCAGCACCGACTTCGTGTCGTGCAGCAACCGGCCCACCAGGGTCGACTTGCCGTCGTCGACCGAACCGGCAGTGGCCAACCGCAGCAGGTCCGTGTGCACCGGCAGCACCACTTCGGCACCGGAATCCGGTGCGGTGCGGGTCGTGGTCTCGGTCATCAGAAGTAGCCCTCCCGCTTGCGGTCCTCCATCGCGGCCTCCGACATCCGGTCGTCGGCCCGCGTCGCGCCGCGCTCGGTGAGCCGGCTCGCGGCGACCTCGGCGATCACGTCGTCCACCGTGTACGCCTCGGACTCCACGGCGCCCGTGCAGGAGCCGTCGCCGACGGTGCGGTAGCGGACGATCTTCTCCTCGACGGTCTCGCCGTCGCGGGCGCCGCCCCACGGTCCCGAGGTCAGCCACATGCCGTCGCGCTGGTACACCTCGCGGCGGTGCGCGTAGTAGATGTCCGGCAGCTCGATCTTCTCGCGCTGGATGTAGCGCCAGATGTCGAGTTCCGTCCAGTTCGACAGCGGGAACACCCGCACGTGCTCACCGGGACGGTGCCTGCCGTTGTAGAGGTTCCACAGCTCCGGGCGCTGGCGGCGCGGATCCCACTGGCCGAAGGCGTTGCGCAGGCTGAAGATGCGCTCCTTCGCCCGCGCCCGCTCCTCGTCGCGCCTGCCGCCGCCGAAGACCGCGTCGAACTTGTTCTCCGTGATCCCGTCCAGCAGCGGCGTGGTCTGCAGCGGGTTGCGGATGCCGTCGGGGCGCTCGGTGAGCCTGCCGTCGTCGATGTAGTCCTGCACCGAGGCCACCACGAGCCGCAGGTCGTGCTTCGCGACGAGCCGGTCGCGGAACGCGATGACCTCGTCGAAGTTGTGCCCGGTGTCCACGTGCAGCAGCGGGAACGGCACCGCCGCCGGGCGGAACGCCTTGATCGCCAGGTGCGCCAGCACCGTCGAGTCCTTGCCGCCGGAGAACAGGATCACCGGCCGGTCGAACTCCCCTGCCACCTCGCGGAAGATGTGGATGGCCTCGGACTCCAGGGCGTCGAGGTTGTCGACCTGCGGCGGTGCCCCCGTGGACACCGGGTCCTCCGGCAGGTCGAGCTGTTGCTCGGCGGTCATACCCATCCTCTCCGGGTGTGCGTGCAGGCGAGTCCTTGCACGGTGGTCCTAGTCCTGTGGCTCGTCAGCGAGGAAGCCGCTGCGGTTCCGCTGATCGATCCGCCGCGCGACTCGATCCGCAAGGACTCCTTCTGATCAGCCGTGCAGGCCGCATTCGGTCTTCGACGTTCCCGCCCAGCGCCCGCTGCGCGGGTCGGCGCCCGGCGCGGGCTTCGCCGTGCACGGCGCGCAGCCGATCGACGGGTAGCCGGCGGGCACCAGCGGGTTCACCAGCACGCCGTGCTGCTCGATGTAGGCGTTCATCTCGTCGTCGCTCCACGCCGCGACCGGGTTGATCTTGACGAGGCCGTTGCGGTCGTCCCAGGTCACGATCGGCGTGTTCGCCCGCGTCGGGGCCTCAACCCGGCGCACCCCGGTCACCCAGGCCTCGTAGCGGGCCAAGGTGTCGCGCAGCGGCACGACCTTGCGCAGGAAGCAGCAGCGCCCCGGATCGCGGTCGTGCAGCTTCGGGCCCTCCGCCGCGTCCTGCTCGGCCACCGACTGCGCGGCCTGCGCGTTGACGATGTTCACGTCGTAGACCTGCGCCACCGCGTCGCGGGTGCCGATGGTCTCGGCGAAGTGGTAGCCGGTCTCCAGGAACAGCACGTCCACGCCCGGCTGCTGCTTCGCCGCCAGGTCGACCAGCGCGGCGTCCTGCATGTTGGAGGCGACGATCAAGCCGTCGCCGAAGGTCTCGGCGGCCCAGCGCAGCGCCTCCTCGGCGCTCGCCTCGGCCAGGCGGGGAGCGGCCTCCTCGACCAGCGCGCGCAGCTCCTCGTCGCTGCGGCGCACGCCGATGCCGGTGGCGGGGATGTCCGTGGTGGTCTCAGCAGTCATGAGTCTCCGTCTCCTCAGCCGCTCGCCAGTCCGACGAGCCGTACGGTGAACACCCGCAGGCAGGCCGTGCATTTCCAGGCGCCCGCGGGTTCCGCCTCCGGAACCAGTTCCTCGTCGCCGCAGTAAGGGCAGTAGAACGGCACCATCCGGCCTTCCGGCGCGGCACCGCCGTCGGCACTCACTTGAGCGAGTCCTCTTCGGCGCGGCCCACCCACTGCGCGAACCGCTCGTCCTGCTCGCGCTGGGCGAGGTAGTTGCGCACCAGGCGCTCCACGTAGTCGCCGAGATCGGTCGAGGTCACCTTGTGCCCGCGGATCTTGCGGCCGAACCCGGCGTCGAGGCCGAGCCCGCCACCGAGGTGCACCTGGAAGCCCTCGACCTGGTTGCCCTCGTCATCGCGCACCATCTGGCCCTTGAGTCCGATGTCGGCGGTCTGCGTGCGGGCGCAGGCGTTCGGGCAGCCGTTGAGGTTGATCGTCACCGGGTCCTTGACGTCGCCCTGGACGTCGTCCAGCCGCCGCTCCAGGTCGTTGATCAGGTCGATGGCGCGCTGCTTGGTCTCGACGATCGCGAGCTTGCAGAACTCGATGCCGGTGCAGGCCATCACGTTGCGCCGCCACGGCGTCGGCGTGCTGTGCAGGCCGAGCCCGGCCAGGTCCGCGACCAGGCCCTCGACCTGCTGCTGCGGCACGTCCAGCACCAGCAGGTTCTGCTCCACGGTGGTTCGCACGCGGGCGGATCCGACGCGCTCGGCGGCCTTCGCGACCTCCACCAGCGTCGAACCGCTGACCCGACCGGCCTGCGACTTCACGCCGACGTAGAAGTTGCCGTCGACCTGCGGGTTCACCCCGAGGTGGTCGCGGTGCCCGCTCGGCGTCTCCGGCTTGGGACCGTCGAGCAGCTTGCGGCCGAGGTACTCGTCCTCGATGACCTGCCGCGTCTTCTCGGCGCCCCAGTCGTCGACGAGGAACTTCAACCGGGCCCGGTGCCGCAGCCTGCGGTAGCCGTAGTCGCGGAACAGGGAGGTCACCGCGTGCCACACCTCGGCGGCCTCCTCGATCGGCACCCAGGCGCCCAGCCGCACGGCCAGCTTCGGGTTCGTCGACAGGCCGCCGCCGACCCACAGGTCGAAACCGGGGCCGTGCTCCGGGTGCTCCACGCCGACCAGCGAGATGTCGTTGATCTCCGGCACGGTGTCCCAGCGCGGGGAACCGCTGATCGCGGTCTTGAACTTGCGGGGCAGGTTCGACAGCGACCTGTCACCGATGTAGCGCTCGGTGATCTCCTTGATCGCAGGGGTGGCGTCGATGATCTCGTCCGCCGCGACCCCCGCGACGGGGGAGCCCAGCAGCACTCGCGGGCAGTCGCCGCAGGCCTCGGTGGTGTAGAGGCCGACCGACTCCAGCTTCTCCCAGATCGTCGGCATGTCCTCGACCCGGATCCAGTGCAGCTGCACGTTCTGCCGGTCGGTGATGTCCGCGGTGTCGCGGGCGTAGGTCTGCGAGATCTCACCGACGACGCGCAGCTGCTCGGTGGTCATCGCGCCGCCGTCGACGCGGACTCGGAGCATGAAGTAGGAGGCGTCGAGCTCTTCCGGCTCGATGGTGCCGGTGCGGGCCCCGGGGATCCCGGCGGCGCGCTGCGTGTAGAGACCCCACCAGCGGAAACGTCCGCGCAGGTCGGCGGGGTCGATGGAGTCGAAGCCGCCGTGCGCGTAGATCGTCTCGATCCGGTGGCGGACGTTGAGCGGGTTGTCGTCCTTCTTCGACCGCTCGTTCGCGTTCAGCGGTTCGCGGTAGCCGAGCGCCCACTGACCCTCACCACGCGTCTTGCCCTTGCGGGCTGGGGCGCGGCGCTCGGTACGGCTTTGAGCTTCCGTCGGGGGGACCATGGCCCGACCTCCGTGGTGGTGGACGAGGCACTCGGGTCGACGCCGCGCGGAGGCCAGTCAGGAGGTCTCGCAGTCGGCGTGTCCCCGGCGCCGACTGGACAGTTCGGAACGCGACGGCGGGTTCAGCCCGTAAGACGGCACAGTGCGCTGGAGACCCGTCGCAGATCCAGGTAGCGACGAGCGACCAACAGCAGCCTTGTTGCGGGCGCACCCATGACGGCCAGCGTGCCACGCGTCCACCCTGTGGTCCAACGTCAACCGGATAGTGAGACGAGGGTCAAACTCCGGCGCGCTCCGGCTGCTCACGCGCACTTTGGGACACTGGACGGGTGCCTTCGCAGCCACCACCAGGTGAACCGGCTCCGCCGGACGGATCACTGCCCGCGAGCGCCCTGACCGGGCTCGGCGAGCGCCCCTTCGGCGTGTACGTGCACGTCCCGTTCTGCGCCACGCGCTGCGGCTACTGCGACTTCAACACCTACACCGCCGATGAGCTGGGCTCTTCGGGTGGTTTCGCGGACTGGCTGGACGGGCTGCGCGCCGAACTCGACCTCGGCGCGCGGGCGCTGGCCGCCGGCGGCGGGACGGTTCCGGCGGCCCGCACCGTGTTCGTCGGCGGCGGCACGCCGTCACTGCTCGGCGCGGAGCGGCTCTCCTCCGTGGTGTCCGCCATCCGGGATTCGTTCGGCCTCACCGCCGACGCCGAGATCACGACCGAGTCCAACCCCGAGTCGACCTCGCCGGAGTTCTTCGCCGGCATCCGCGAGGGCGGCTACAACCGGGTCTCGCTGGGCATGCAGTCCGCCGCCGAGCACGTCCTGCGGGTGCTGGAGCGCAACCACACTCCGGGACGAGCCGTGACCGCGGCGCGCGAGGCGCGGGCGGCGGGCTTCGAGCACGTGAACCTGGACCTGATCTACGGCACGCCGGGGGAGACCGACGACGACCTGCGGGCCTCGCTGCGCGCGGTGCTCGACGCGGGAGTGGACCACGTCTCGGCGTACTCGCTGATCGTCGAGGACGGCACCGCGATGGCCCGCAAGGTGCGCCGCGGCGAGCTGCCGATGCCGGACGAGGACGTGCTCGCCGACCGCTACGAGATCATCGATTCGACGCTGGCCGAGGTCGGTCTGCGCTGGTACGAGGTCTCCAACTGGGCCACCGGCGACGCCGCGCGGTGCGCGCACAACCTCGGCTACTGGCAGGGCGGTGACTGGTGGGGCGCCGGTCCCGGCGCGCACAGCCACGTCGGCGGCGTCCGCTGGTGGAACGTCAAGCACCCGGCCCGCTACTCGGCGCTGCTGGCGGAGGGCCGTTCCCCCGCGCACGCCAGGGAGCTGCTCGACACCGAGGACCAGCGGGTGGAGCGGATCATGCTGGAGCTCCGCGTCGCCGAAGGACTCCCGCTGTCCGCGCTCACCGCCGACGGGGTCCTGGCCGCGAAGCAGGCCGCCGAAGACGGCCTCCTGCGCCCGGACGCCCTGAGCACGGGCCGCTGCGTGCTCACCGACCGCGGCCGCCTCCTCGCCGACGCCGTCGTCCAACGCCTGCTGTGAGCATCAGCGCGGCGGAATCCCGCGTTCTAACCAGGGGCGCTGACCAAGATGCCGTTTTTCACGGTTGCGTCCGCAAGCCGCGCGGCGTAAGTGATCATCAGGTCCGCGTCCAGCGCGATGGCCGCGGCGAGATGGATCGCATCCAAAGACCGCAACAGGTCCGGCTCGACTCGGCGGGACAGATTCATGATCTCTGAGTCCAGCGGATGTTCGGCGATCCCGGACATGGCGGCGCGAAGATCGTCGGCCACTTCCTGGTACGACATGGAGCCTCTGTTGCGCAGTGCGCGGGCGACTTCCGTCCACGCCAGCGACGTCGAGACCAGCAGCACGCCCTCGCGGTGGAACCGGTCGATCTCCTCGGCAAGCGGTTCGGACTCGGCTTCCCGCACCGCTCTTTTGAGCAGGGCGCTGCTGTCCACGTAGACGCGCATCAGAAGCGGTCGTCACGGTCGAGCAGATCGCTGCTGTGCTGCCCGGGCGGGAGCGTCTTCGTGGGGACGACCTTCCGGTAGACGCCTCGCGGTGGGAGCACCTTTCCGGAGGTGATCAAGTGGTCCCATTCGTGCTGCGGGGCTCGCGCATCGCCGATCCCCAGGAACTGATCGACCGCCGCGCGGAGCAACTCCTGCTGGGAGCGGCCGGTCCGTTCCGCCTCTGCGCGCAGGGCGGCCTCGGCTTCGGGGCCCAGTCGAAGATTGAGAGCCATACCTGGATGGTACCGAAATCGGTGCCATATTCGGTACCACGATCGAGGGAGGTTGCGGCTCCCTCCTTCTCGAGGGAGCCATGCCGAGGCGGATTCCAGCTGAGGGCGTCGGGGCGTGGGGGCGAGCACCGTAAACTTGACGGGAGACGCACCGGGAGCGGTGTGCGGCCTGGGGCGATGCGGAGGTGACGTGGTGAACGCCGATCAACGGCGGTTCGAGGTCCTGCGGGCGATCGTGGCCGACTTCGTGTCGACCAACGAGCCGGTCGGCTCGAAGGCGCTGGTCGACCGCCACAACCTCGGCGTCTCCAGCGCCACCGTGCGCAACGACATGGCCGCGCTCGAAGAGGAAGGGTTCATCGTCCAGCCGCACACCAGTGCCGGACGGGTGCCCACCGACGCGGGCTACCGGCTGTTCGTGGATCGGCTGCACGAGATCAAACCGCTCACCGCCGCCGAACGCCGAGCCATCGACGCCTTCCTGGAAGGCGCTCTGGACCTCGACGACGTGATGCGCCGCAGCGTGCGGCTGCTGGCGCAGCTGACCCAGCAGGTCGCGGTGGTGCAGTACCCGACGCTGACGCGGTCGACGGTGCGCCACGTCGAGGTGGTCACGATCACCCCGGCGCGGCTGATGCTGGTGCTCATCACCGACACCGGCCGGGTGGACCAGCGGATGGTCGACCTCGGCGACGTGATCACCGACGATGACGTGGCCCGGCTGCGCAACGTGCTGAACTCGGCGATGACCGAGAAGCGGCTCGCGGACGCCTCGGCGGCCGTGGCGGAACTGCCGGACCAGGCGCCGCCGGAGTTGCGCGACGCCATGACCCGCGTCGCGAGCGTGCTCATCGAATCCCTCGTGGAACATCCCGAGGAACGCATGGTGCTCGGCGGCACGCCCAACCTCACCCGCAACGTCACCGACTTCCCCAACTCGCTGCGCCAAGTGCTCGAAGCGCTCGAAGAGCAGGTCGTGGTGCTGAAGCTGCTCGCGGCGGCTCGCGATTCGCGGACCGTCACCGTGCGCATCGGGATGGAGAACGAGGCCGAGGAGATGCAGACGACGTCGGTGGTGTCCACCGGCTACGGCACGCATGGGATGGTGCTGGGTGGCATGGGTGTCGTCGGCCCCACCCGGATGGACTATCCGGGAACGATGGCGGCGGTCCGCGCCGTTGCCGCTTATGTGGGTGAGATCCTGGCAGGCCGTTGACGCCTAGCCGGACGACTACTCGTCCACGTGAACTCGCAGACCTAGCAGAGGAAGATCGCACAGGTGGCCAGGGACTATTACGGGACCCTCGGGGTGGCCAAGGACGCTACGCCGGAGCAGATCAAGCGCGCTTACCGCAAGCTCGCCAGGGAATTGCACCCCGACGTGAACCAGGAGGCCAACGCCCAGGAGCGGTTCCGTGAGGTGACGACCGCCTACGAGGTGCTGTCCGATCCGAAGAAGCGCCAGGTCGTGGATCTCGGCGGTGACCCGCTGTCCCAGGGCGGCGGCGACGGTGGCATGGGCGGTGGTGACCCGTTCGCCGGTTTCGGCGGCCTCGGCGACATCATGGACGCCTTCTTCGGCGGCTCCGGTGGCGGCGGAGGTGGCGGGCGCGGCCCGCGCAGCCGCGTGCAGCCGGGCTCCGACGCGCTGCTGCGGCTGGAGCTGACGCTGGAGGAGTGCGCCAGCGGCGTCAACCGGGACATCACCGTGGACACCGCGGTGCTCTGCGACTCCTGCGACGGCGGTGGCTCGCGCGCGGGCAGCGCCCCGTCGACCTGCGACACCTGCGGGGGTCGCGGCGAGGTGCAGTCGGTGCAGCGCTCCTTCCTGGGCCAGGTCATGACTTCGCGCCCGTGCCCGGTGTGCCGCGGCTTCGGCGAGGTCATCACCGACCCGTGCCAGCAGTGCAGCGGCGACGGCCGGGTGCGCGAGCGCCGGACGATCACCGTCAAGATCCCCGCGGGGGTCGGCGACGGCATGCGGGTGCGGCTGGCCGGTGAGGGCGAGGTCGGACCGGGCGGTGGCCCGGCGGGCGACCTGTTCGTCGAGGTCGAGGAGCAGCCGCACGACCGGTTCATCCGGGACGGCGCGGACCTGCACTGCAACGTCGCGGTGCCGATGACGGCCGCCGCGCTGGGCACGGTGCTGACGCTGGAGACCCTCGACGACACCGAGGAGCTCACCGTGGAGCCGGGCACCCAGCCGGGCACCGAGCACGTGCTCACCGGTCGCGGTCTGCCGAAGCTGCGCTCCAACGGGCGGGTCAGCGGGCACGGCGATCTGCACGTGCACCTCGACGTGCAGGTGCCGACGCGGCTCGACGAGGAGCAGATCGAGCTGCTGCGCCAGCTGGCGACGCTGCGCGGCGAGGAGCAGCCGGAGCCGACGGTGACCGCGAACGGGAACGGCCAGCGGCAGGGGCTCTTCTCCCGGTTCAAGTCCTTCGGGCAGCGCTGAGTCCCGATCGTGATCTCGCCGCCGGCCCTGGTCCGCTCTCGCCTCGACGAGGCACCTGACCAGGCCCGGCGGCGACCGCCGTTCGGGTACTTTCGGCGACAATCGCTTCACTGGATTGGAGTAATGGCCACGCGTTCGTGCGTTTTCTAGCGCGCGGGGATGACGCGGGGTTACGGTGGCTCGGATGCCTGAGGATCACGGGATTCACCGCCTCAGGTAGCTCGCACAGCGAGCCCAACCGGGCGCTCGCCGGACACTCCCCCCTCGGTCCGGCGAGGCCGCGCCGTAGCCGGGCCACCCCCAGCCCCACTACGGCGCGGCACCCGGCTCGGGGGAATTCCTCCAGGCACGGCGCCGATCACGCGCGTCGCGCGAAGACCCGTCCGGCGGGCGGAAGTCCGGGACGCGGGGTGCGCGGATAGCCTTCCCGGCATGACCGACAGCGACCTGGATTCCCTGTTCCTGCGCATCATCGCCGGGGAGATCCCCGCGGACGTCGTGCACGACGGCGAGCGGGTGCTCGCGATCCGCGACATCAACCCGCAGGCGCCGACCCACGTGCTGGTCGTGCCGAAGACGCGCTACCGCAACGCGGCCGAGCTCGCCGCCGCCGACCCCGGCCTGCTCGCCGAGCTCGTCAGCGTCGCCGGCGACATCGCCGAGCGCGAAGGCATCGCCGAGTCCGGGTACCGGCTGCTGTTCAACACCAACGCCGACGCCGGCCAGACCATCTTCCACGTGCACCTGCACCTGCTCGGCGGCGAACCGCTCGGCGGGCTCACCGGCGGCCCGCTGAAGGGCTGACCGGTCGAGGAGGGCGGGAACGGCGACGCGTCCGCGTTGCCGGTTGCTCTACCATCGAGAGCAGGAAGAAACGACCGACTTCGCGCGCCGAGCGCAGAAAGCAGGCCCGAACACACGTGGCCGGAATCGCAGCGGGTGGATCCGCCCAGTCCGGACAACAGCAGTCCAGGGACGTTGAGAACCAGCAGGGCAGCGCAGCGCCGGACGGGACCGCGCGCAACGGCACGGCGCCGGAGCAGGACCTCTCCGCCCAGCGCCTGTCCGCGCAGCAGAACCGGCCGCAGGACCGGCCCGTCCAGTCGAAGGTCACCGTTCCGGACAGCGCCGTGCTCGCGCTCGTGGGCACCCGCGACGCGAACCTCCGCGAGGTCGAAGACCTCCTCGTCGCCGACGTGCACGTGCGCGGCAACGAGGTCACGTTGACCGGTGACCCCGGCGACGTCGCCTTCGGGGAACGGGTGTTCGCCGAGCTCATCGCGATGGTGGACAAGGGCGGCCAGCCCGGACCGGACGCGGTGCGGCGCGTGGTGGACATGCTCTCCGCCGACGACGGCGAATCGCCCGCCGACGTGCTCAGCCTGGACATCCTGTCCCGGCGCGGTCGCATCATCCGCCCGAAGACGCTGAACCAGAAGCACTACGTCGACGCGATCGACCAGAACACCGTGGTGTTCGGCATCGGTCCGGCGGGGACCGGCAAGACCTACCTGGCGATGGCGAAAGCCGTGCAGGCCTTGCAGTCCAAGCAGGTCAACCGGATCATCCTCACCCGGCCCGCCGTCGAAGCGGGGGAGCGGCTCGGGTACCTGCCGGGCACGCTCTACGAGAAGATCGACCCGTACCTGCGGCCGCTGTACGACGCGCTGCACGACATGATCGACCCCGAGTCGGTGCCGCGCCTCACGCAGGCGGGCACGATCGAGGTGGCGCCGCTGGCCTACATGCGCGGACGCACCCTCAACGACGCGTTCATCATCCTCGACGAGGCGCAGAACACCACGCCGGAGCAGATGAAGATGTTCCTGACCCGGCTCGGGTTCGGGTCCCGCGTCGTGGTCACCGGCGACGTCACCCAGGTCGACCTGCCCGGCGGGCAGCGCAGCGGCCTGAAGGTCGTGCGCGAGATCCTCGACGGGGTCGACGACGTGCACTTCGCCGTGCTCGACAGCGGGGACGTGGTACGTCACCGGCTGGTCACCGACATTGTCAACGCCTACGACCGCTGGCAGGCCGAGCAGGACGCGGACTCCGAGCAGTTCACGCGCCGCTCCGGTCGCGGCGGTCAGTTCCGGGAACACGCATGAGCATTGAGATCGCCAACGAATCCGGGGTCGAGGTCGACGAGGGCACCATCGTCGCCGTGGCCCGCTACGCGCTGGACCGGATGAGCGTGAGCCAGCTCGCCGAGCTGTCCATCGTCCTGGTCGAGCTGAACGTGATGTCCGACCTGCACGAGCGCTGGATGGACCTGCCCGGTCCGACCGACGTGATGGCCTTCCCGATGGACGAGTACGACTCGTCGCGCCGCCCGGACGCCGCCGGGTCCGGCCCGGCGCTGCTCGGCGACATCGTGCTGTGCCCGGCGTTCGCGAAGGACCAGGCGCGCAAGGCCGGTCACGAGCTGATCGACGAGCTGCACCTGCTCACCGTGCACGGCGTGCTGCACCTGCTCGGCTACGACCACGCCGAGCCGGAGGAGGAGCGCGAGATGTTCGGGCTGCAGAACCGGATCCTCGCCGACTACCGGACGGCTCGGGACGAGGCGGAGCGCGCCGCCGCGCAGCGAGACGCGGACAACCGGGTGCTGGGGGCCGTGGGACTGGACCAGGGCGCCGAGCCCGACGTCCCGCGCGACTGACGGTGGTGGCCGCACGAGTGGTGCCGCCGGTGAGCGGAACAGGACGACGACGGGCGGGCCGGCCGGGGGCGGGCTTCGCGGGGTGAAAAGGCGGAGATCGTGTTCATGAGTTCGGCCGCACTGGTCGTGTGGGCTGTGCTGTTGGTCCTGGGGGCCGGGGTGTTCGCGGCGGCCGATTCGGCCGTGGGCACCGCTTCGAGGGCGCGGGTCGAGGAGCTGGTGCGGGAGAACCGCGGCGGCGCCAGGCAGCTGGCGCTCGTGCTCGACGACCGGCCGCGGCACGTCAACCTGCTCATCCTGCTGCGCCTGGCGTGCGAGCTGGGGGCCACGGTGCTGGTCGCCGTGGTCGTGCAGCGCGGGGTCGAGTCGGACGCGCTGGCGGCGCTGTTCGCGATCCTGATCATGCTCGTCGTGTCGTACGTGCTGGTCGGAGTGGGGCCGCGGACCATCGGCAGGCAGCACCCGTACGGGGTGGGCCTGCTGGTCGCGGCACCGGTGCGGGTGCTGGCGAGGGTGCTCAACCCGCTCACCCGGCTGCTGATCCTCATCGGCAACGGGCTCACCCCCGGCCGCGGGTTCCGGGAGGGGCCGTTCTCGTCGGAGGTGGAGCTGCGGGAACTCGTCGACCTGGCCGGTGAGCGCGGCGTGGTCGCCGCCGGTGAGCGCGAGATGATCCACTCGGTGTTCGAGTTCGGCGACACCATCGCCCGCGAGGTCATGGTGCCCCGGACCGAGATCATCTGGATCGAGCAGACCAAGTCCGCCCGCCAGGCCCTGGCGCTGTGCCTGCGGTCCGGTTTCTCCCGCGTGCCGGTGATCGGGGAGAGCGTCGACGACATCGTCGGCGTGGTGACGCTGCGCGAACTGACCCAGGCCCTCGCCGAGCAGGGCGACCTGAACCAGGCGGGGCCGGACCTCGGCGAGCTGATGCGTCCGGCGAGCTTCGTGCCCGATACGAAGCGGCTCGACGAGCTGCTCAAGGAGATGCAGCTGTCCCGCAGCCACCTGGCCATCGCCGTCGACGAGTACGGCGGCACCGCCGGTCTGCTCACCATCGAAGACGTCATCGAGGAGATCGTCGGCGAGATCACCGACGAGTCCGACCTCGAAGAGCACCGGCCGATCGAGCACCTCGACGACGGCACGGTCCGGGTGTCGTCCCGGCTTCCGGTGGAGGACCTGGGCGCGCTCTACGACGTGGAGCTGGACGGCTCCGAGGTGGAGACCGTCGGCGGGCTGCTCGCCCAGCGCCTCGGCCGGGTCCCGCTGCCCGGTGCCGAAGCCGAGATCGAAGGCCTGCGGCTGCGCGCCGAAGGCGGCAAGGACCACCGCGGCCGGATCCGCATCAACGCGCTGCTCGTGCGCCGCGCGAACGGCGAATCCGCATCGCACCGCGGTGCCGACCAGGAAGGAAGCAGCACCCGTGGCTGAGCAAGTGCAGGAATCCGCGGCCCCGCAGGAACTGGCCCCGGAGGACGCCAAGATCGTGACGCTGGCCCGGTCGGCCCGCGCGCGCATCGGCGCCGCCGAAGGAGCCGCCGTGCGCGACACCGACGGCCGGACCTACGCGGGCTGCACGGTGGAACTGGCCTCGCTGCGGCTGACCGCGCTGCAGGTGGCGGTGGCCACCGCGGTCGCCAGCGGTGCCGAAGGGCTGGAGGCCGCCGCGGTGGTCACCGACGCGCCGGAGGTCTCCGCCGACTCCGCCGCCGCCGTGCGCGATCTCGCCCCGTCCGCTCCGGTGCTGCGCGCCGACGCGAGCGGTGCGGTCGCCGGAGTGCTGCGCTGAGCAGGGCCGGTTCGTCCGCGGGCGTGCCCGGCGGTGACAATGGGCGGGTGAGCAGCACTTCAGACGCAGGTTCCGCCGATGAGCACCGTTCCGGGTTCGCCTGCTTCGTCGGCCGCCCCAACGCGGGCAAATCCACGCTGACCAACAGCCTCGTCGGCTCGAAGGTGGCGATCACCTCCAGCAAGCCGCAGACCACCCGGCACGCGATCCGGGGCATCGTGCACCGGCCCGACGCGCAGCTGATCATCGTGGACACGCCGGGACTGCACCGGCCGCGCACGCTGCTCGGGCAGCGGCTCAACGACCTGGTCTACGAGACCTGGTCCGAAGTGGACGTCGTCGGTTTCTGCGTGCCCGCGGACCAGAAGGTCGGCCCCGGCGACAAGTTCATCGCCGAGCAGCTCGCCAAGGTCGCCCGCCGCACCCCGGTGCTCGGCGTGATCACCAAGACCGACCTGGCCACCAAGCAGCAGGTCGCCGAGCAGCTGCTCGCGCTGCAGCAGCTGATGGAATTCGCCGACCTGGTACCGGTTTCCGCGGTCGACTCCTACCAGATGGACACCCTGGGCGACCTGCTCGTGGGGCACCTGCCGGAGGGCCCGCAGCTGTACCCGGACGGCGAGCTCACCGATGAGCCGGAGGAGACGCTGATCGCGGAGATGATCCGCGAAGCCGCCCTGGAAGGCGTCCGCGACGAACTCCCGCACTCGCTCGCGGTGAGCATCGAGGAGATGAACCAGCGCGAAGGCCGCGACGACCTGGTCGACGTGCACGCGATCGTCTACGTGGAACGGCAGAGCCAGAAGTCGATCGTGATCGGCCGCAAGGGCGAGCGGTTGCGCGAGGTCGGTTCGCAGGCGCGCCAGCACATCCAGCGGCTGCTGGGCAGCAAGATCTACCTGGACCTGCACGTCAAGGTGGCCAAGGACTGGCAGCGCGACCCGCGACAACTGCGCAAGCTGGGGTTCTGATCACAAGTTCGCCGCGGATTTTCCGGAAACGCCCTCGGCGAACGTTCCACTCGATTACTTTCCTGCTCAGGTCGACGCGCCAGCCGCGCGACCGACATGACTTTCTGGGAATCGATCTAAGGAACCACCGTGACGAATCCGTACGGCGGCCCGCCCTCGGGGCCGAACCCGCAGCAGCCCCACGGCCAGCAGCCCTATGGTCAGCAGCCCTACGGACAGCCGGGCGGGCAGTACCCGCAGTCCGGTCCGCAGCCGGCTCAGCCCTACGGGCAGGCGCCGTACGGTCAGCAGCAGCAGCCCTACGGGCAGCCCGGTTATGGCGCGGGCGGCCCGCCGAACAACAACATCGGCTGGGGCATCGGCTCCATCTTCCTGTGCTGGCCGTTCGCGATCCCGTCGCTGATCAAGGCCACCTCGGTCCAGCAGCTGTGGCAGTCGGGGCAGGCCCAGCAGGCGCAGGAAGCCGCCGACGAGGCGAAGAAGTGGGGCAAGATCGGCATCATCGCCGGTGCCAGCCTGTGGGCCGCGCTGATCCTGTTCTACATCATCATTTTCGTCGTGATCATCGGTGCCGGGGCCAGCTCGTCCAGCTACTGAGGTCGTACGGCCTGCCGTCCTCGGACGGCAGGCCGTTGTTCCTGCTCCACCCCGTGAAAGGACCGCTGTGACCAACCCCGACCCCGGAGCCTCGGGCCCGATCGGTGATCCCGGGCAGACCGGGCAGCCCGGGGCCGATCCTTACGGTTCCTACCCGTCGCAATCCGATCCGGCGCAGGCGGCCCAGTTCCAACCGGTGCCGTACCAGCCGGCGGTCTACGGCCAGCCGAATCCCGCTTCGCTGCAAGCGCAGGCCGGGCTGGCACCCGGCGTGCCGATCAACAACAACCTCGGCTGGGCGATCGGCGCGATCATCGCCTGCTGGCCGTTCGGCATCCCCGCGCTGATCAAAGCGCTGAACGTGAACACCCAGTGGATGCAGGGCCGCCCCGACCTCGCGCAGCAGAGCGCGGACGAGGCGAAGAAGTGGGGCAAGATCGGCGTGTTCGTCGCGGCCGGATTCCTCGGCCTCTACGTCCTGTCCTTCATCGGGTACTTCATCTTCCTGTTCGCCGTCCTGGGCGTGGGACTCGCCGGATCATGATCAGCGCGCGGGGGCGGGCGATGGTGCTGCCCGCCGCCACCGTGCTCATCGGTGGCGCGGGCCTCGCAGCCGTGTGGTTCGCCGATCCGACCTCGGACGCGGGGTTCCCGCTGCCGCCGTGCCCGGTCAAGTGGCTGTTCGGACTCGACTGCCCCGGCTGCGGCTGCGCCCGCATGATCTACAGCCTGCTGCACGCCGACCTGCTGCCCGCGTTGCAGTACAACGCGCTCGCGCTGCTGTTCATCCCGTTCTTCGCGTGGTCCTGGACCGGCTGGGCCCTCGGCAGGTGGCGGGGCCGCGAAGTCAGGACCTGGGAGAACTGGCGGTGGTCGCCGATGGCGGCCCTCGTCCTGCTCGGGATCTGGTCCGTCGTGCGCAACCTCCCGTTCGCGCCGTTCACGTCGCTGTACGTCTGACGCACCGAGCCCGGCCGCGGTCGGACGTCGGTGAACACCCTGCGTTCGCAGGAAGCGACTCACCCGGAGCAGTCGGGTAGCCCGGTAGTGGGACGATGGCGGGGTGAGCCTCTACCGGGATACCGGCGTCGTGCTTCGGGTGCACAAGCTGGGTGAGGCCGATCGGATCATCACCCTGCTCACCCGCCGCTACGGGAAGGTGCGCGCCGTCGCCAAGGGCGTGCGCCGCACCACCTCGCGCTTCGGTGCCCGCGTCGAACCGTTCTGCCACGTCGACGTGCAGCTGCACACCGGGCGCACCCTCGACGTGATCACCCAGGTGCAGACACTGGACGCGTTCGGCGTGCACATCGTCGACGACTACCAGCGCTACACCGCGGGCTGCGCCGTGCTGGAGACCGTCGACCGCCTCGCCGCCGAAGAAGGCGAACCCGTGCTCCGGCTGTACCTGCTGGTCACCGGCGCGCTGCGGGCGCTGTCCGGCCGGGAGCGGGATCCGTCGCTGGTGCTCGACGCGTTCCTGCTGCGGGCGATGTACTACGCGGGCTGGGCGCCCGCGCTCAGCGAGTGCGCCCGCTGCGGCAGCGCCGGGCCGCACGCCGCGTTCAACGTGCAGGGCGGCGGCACGATGTGCGTCGACTGCAGGCCCACCGGCTCCGCCCGCCCCGCGGTGCAGACGCTGCCGCTGCTGGAAGCGCTGCTGCACGGCGACTGGGACGGCGCCGAGCAGAGCACCGAGGCGGTGCGCCGCGAGGGCAGCGGACTCGTCGCCGCGCACCTGCAGTGGCACATGGAGCGGCAGCTGCGCTCGTTGCCGCTGGTGGAACGCCAGGAGCACCGCCCGGCCGTGCCCGAGATCATCCGGGAGCGCGCGGCGGTCGTCGACACCGCGACCGCGGAGTCGGCGGACGGAGCCACCGGTTGATCGTGCGCAGCTGGCGTCCGCGCGACGCCGAGGCGGTGCACCGGATCTGCGTGGCCACCGGCGACGGCGGTGAACCCGTGCACCACATCCTGCGCGACCCGGACCTGGTCGCCTACGTCTTCGCCGACCCGTACCTGTTGCTGCACCCCGAACTGGCCTTCGTCGTCGAAGGCCGCGGCGCGGTGCTCGGGTACGTCGTCGCGGCGCTGCACACCGAGGAGTTCTACGCCCGCTGGCAGCTGGAATGGGCGCCGCGCTTCGCCGCCAGCCACCCGTCGGCGCGCGTCGTCGACGGCCGCAACGGCGACAGCCAGCTGCGGGCGTTCCTGCACCGCCCGCGGCTCATGCTGCCCGCGAACCTCGACCGCTACCCCTCGCACCTGCACATCAACCTGGTCGCGAGCGCCCGCGGGCAGGGGATGGGAAAGCGGTTGCTGCACGCGGTGTTCCAGCAGCTCGCCAACGCGGGCTCACCGGGCGTGCAGCTCGGCGTGAATCCGGGGAACACCAGGGCACAGGCGCTCTACCAGCGAACCGGGATGGTCCGGCTGCCGTCGGACACCCGGCTCGAAGTCCGCTACGGGACACCACTGAACGGGTGACATGCGGGTCCGGGAGAATGGACGACCGGCCGCGAACGAAGGAGAAGGCACACCATGCTGCGACGCCGTGGACGCGGGAGCGACGACCCGAGCGTGAAGGCGCCCGCGCCGCACGCCGAGGGAGCCACGCCGCCGGATCTGCCGGCCGAACTGGTCCCGAAGCACGTGGCCATCGTGATGGACGGCAACGGGCGCTGGGCCAACGAGCGCGGCCTGCCCAGGGTCGAAGGCCACAAGCGCGGTGAGCAGGTGGTGCTCGAACTCGCCAGGGGCGCCATCGAGATCGGCGTGAAGTGGCTGTCGCTGTACGCCTTCTCCACCGAGAACTGGAAGCGCAGCCCGGACGAGGTGAAATTCCTTATGGGCTTCAACCGGGACGTCATCGCGCGGCGCGTCGACGAGCTCGACGAGCTCGGCGTGCGCGTGCGCTGGGCGGGCCGCAAACCGCGGCTGTGGCGCAGCGTGGTGAACACGTTGCAGGCGGCCGAGGAGCGCACCAGTCGCAACGAAGTCATGAACCTGACCATGTGCGTGAACTATGGTGGCCGGGCCGAGGTGGGAGACGCCGCGCGGGAAATCGCCCGGCTCGCCGCCGCAGGCAAGATCAATCCAGAGAAGGTGGACGAGCGGACCGTGGCCCGGCATCTCTACCAATCGGAGATGCCCGACGTCGACCTGTTCATCCGGCCGTCCGGGGAGCAACGCACCTCCAACTTCCTGCTCTGGCAGTCCGCATACGCCGAGTTGGTGTTCCAAGACACCCTGTTCCCCGACGTGGATCGTCGTCACCTGTGGCGCGCGTGCGAGCAGTACGCACGCCGGGATCGGCGCTTCGGCGGCGCCGTCGATCGTGCCGCGCAGGACGAGAGCACCACCGAAACCGCCCAGGAGGGCATCTGATGACCCAGGAGGCCGCAACGACCGCGGAGCTTTTGACCGCGGCGAAAGAGGCGCTGGAGACCTATCACGAGGTGAACGTCGACGACGATGGCGCGTTGACCTTGCGGCACGGTGACGTGCCGTGCGCGGTGCAGGCGATGCAGCTCGCCGAAGGGCTCACCGTGCTCAGCTTGACCTGCGTCGTGGCGTGGGACCTGCCGTTGGACGACAAGCTCGCGCAGTCCACCGCGGAGCGGGCCGGGCAGGGCCTGTTCGGCACGCTCGGCGTGGTGCGCACCGAACGCGGCATGGACGTGACCTTGCGCTACGCGTTCCCGGCCGAGGGCATGGAGCCGCAGCCGCTGGGCACGTTGCTGATGCTGGTGGTGTCCACCGCATCGCAGCTGCGCGGGGAACTGCTGGCCGAAGTGGAAGAGGACACTCCGGTCGACTGATCGACAGGGGCGACGGGCCTTCTCCGGATTCCGGGGGAGGCTTTTTGCCTTCTCAGGGCAGGTTTCTTCGACGGTCTCCCGTCCTGGCGGACACGCGTCGGCGTGTCGGATCAGCGGGGTTCGAGATCGCCGGATACGGGCGGGGTGCGGGAACTCCGGGTGAACGCGTCGCCGACGTGATCACGGGACGTGCCGAGCCGCTGGGCGGAACGGGCGACCGGTCCTCGGACGGATGGTGCGCGGCGGTTCGGAGACCGGGGTAGCTGCGAACGATTGTCAGTTGCTGCTGGCACGATGAGGCCCGTGACCACGACCTTGCGCCGCTCCGGCCGTGATCCGGTGCGGCGCCGCCGGGTCACCTCGATGGAAGTGCTGTGCGCGCTGCTACTGGCGGCGCTGCTGTTCCAAGCGCCGATCAGCGCCCTGCTGGACGCGCCGGGCCTGCGCACCGGGTCGACGGTGTTCGTCGCGGTGTGCGTGCAGGCGCTGCCGTTCCTGGTCCTCGGCGTGCTGATCAGCGGTGCCATCGCGGCGTTCGTGCCCCCGAGCGCGCTGCGGCGGTTGCTGCCCGGCCGCCCCGGAGCCGCGGTGCCCGTCGCCGGTCTCGCCGGAGTGGCGTTGCCGGGGTGCGAGTGCGCCTCGGTACCGGTGGCCCGCCGCTTGATGCAGCAGGGCGTGGCGCCCGCCGCGGCGCTGGCGTTCCTGCTGGCCGCGCCCGCCGTCAACCCGATCGTGCTGGTCTCGACCGCGGTGGCGTTCCCCGGTGACCCGCTGATGGTGCTCGCCCGGTTCCTCGGCTCGTTGCTGACCGCCTGCGCCATGGGCTGGTTGTGGCTGCGCGTCGGCAAGGCCGACTGGATCGCGGAGCGCGCGCTGCGGCGCGTCGAGCAGCGCTCCGCGCCGGGCGCGGGCCGCTGGGCGCTGTTCACCGAGACCGCCCGGCACGACCTGGTCGAAGCCGGCGGGTTCCTCGTCCTGGGCGGGCTCACCTCGGCGGTGTTCAACGTCCTGGTGCCCGCGGAGTGGATGAGCTCGCTCGGCGGTCAGCTGGTGCTCGGGGTGCTGGTGATGGCGGTGCTCGCGGTGGTGCTCGCGCTGTGCAGCGAAGCGGACGCGTTCGTGGCGGCCTCCATGGCCGGGCTGCCGCTGATCCCGAAGCTGGTGTTCCTGGTGGTCGGGCCCGCCGTGGACCTCAAGCTCATCGCCTTGCAGGCGGGCACTTTCGGGCGCTCGTTCGCGCTCCGGTTCGCACCGCTGACGTTCATCGTCGCCATCGCCTGCTCGGTGCTGGTCGGCCTGTTGCTGCTGGGAGGCGCGTGATGCGGAGAGAAACGCAGAACCTGCTGCTGGTGCTGCTCGGCGGCGCCCTGCTCAAGATCGCGTTCACCGGGACCTACCTGCGCTACGTCAAACCTGCGCTGTTCCCGTGGCTGGTGGGCGCGGGATCGGTGATGGTGCTGCTGGCCGCCGTCGCCATCGTGCGCGACATCCGGGTGGCGCGGGAGCAGGCGCGCGCGGAGGACCCGTTCGCGCCACCTCCGTCGACCGGGCACGCCGAGCACGAGCACGGGCACGAGCACCGCACCCGGAGTCCGTGGATGCTGCTGCTGCCGGTGTTCGCGATCTTCCTGATCGCCCCGCCCGCGCTCGGCGCCGATTCGATCGGCCGCGGCGGCCAGCAGGCCGCCGCCCCGGAACGGCCGGGCGACGACGCGCTGTTCGACGCGCTGCCACCGGGACCCGCTCCGCTGCTGACGGTCTCCGAGTTCATCACCCGCGTGGTCTGGGACGGCAGCGGTTCGCTGGACCGGCGAGCGATCCGGTTGCGAGGTTTCGTGGTGCACCCCGAGGACGATCCGGCGCGCACCCAGCTGGCCCGGATGCGGATCAGCTGCTGCGCGGCGGACGCCGCACCGGTGCTGATCGACCTCGCGGGCCCCGCCGCCGGAGCGTTGACGGCGACACCGCCGGACACCTGGATCGAGGTGACCGGGACGTTGCGCGCGGGCACCGCGACCCCGGCTAACGGCCAGGTGCCGACCTTCGACATCACCGCGGTGCACGGCATCCCGGCACCTGATGATCCCTACGAGTATTAATCGACGATCATGCTCGCCGCGGGCGCTCGCGGGAACGCGCGCACCGGCGGCCGGGTCAGGCGGCGCTCACTCGGCGGCGGCGCACTCCGGGCAGACGCCGATGATCTCCACCGTGTGCCCGACGTTGGAGAAGCCGTGCTCGCTGGCGATCCGCTCCGCCCACTGCTCGACCGGCGGATCGGCCACCTCCACGGTCCGTCCGCAGTGCCGGCACACCAGGTGGTGGTGGTGCTCGGTGGAGCAGCGCCGGTAGATGGCCTCGCCGGATTCGGTGCGCAGCACGTCGATCTCGCCCGCGTCGGCCAGCGTCTGCAGGGTGCGGTAGACGGTGGTCAGGCCGATGCCCTCGCCGCGGCGGCGCAGCTGCTCGTGCAGGTCCTGCGCCGATCGGAAGTCGTCGACCTCGCTGAGCAGGCGGGACACCGCCGCCCGTTGCTTGGTCGCCCGCAGCCCTGGCACGCCGGCCGCGGAACGCTCACCGGTGGTCACGCTGTCTCCGTTTCCTCTGCAGTGTCCTGGGCCGAACGCGCGCCGCGTCCGCGCGGGCGCGTGCCCGACAGTTCCTCCGCGTGCGTGGCGGCATCGACGACGATGTGCGCGAGGTGCTCGTCGACGAGCCGGTACATCACTTCCCGCCCGTGCCGCTGCCCGTACACGACCCCAGCCGACTTCAGCACCCGCAGGTGCTGGCTGATCAACGGCTGGGTGACGCCGAGCGCGTCGACCAGCTCGTGCACGCACCGCTCGGCCGTGCGCAGCTGCAGCACGATCGCGATGCGCACCGGCGCGGCCAGCGCGCGCAGCAGTTCACCGGCCTCGACCAAGGTCTGCTGATCGTGCACGGGCACCAGTCGCGGCGCCCCCCGCTCCGGGGAGTGCACGTGTTCTTCGGCTCGGTCCGGGTGACCGTTGCCCGCCTCGGCCACCGGCGACGCGGCCTCGGCCGGGTCGGTACCGGCCGGTTCGCCGAGCGGGTCGGGGCTGACGGCGGGCATGGTGTCCTTTCCGGCGGGCCTGGAGACGTCGGGAGCCGCCTTCGAGTGAGGCGGTGGCGCTCCACCGTCCATCCTACGGGTCGGGCGAAACGCGCAAGCACCTCGCGGGGGCCGCCCGATCCATCGCGGAACCGATCATGGCAGCGCACATTCCCGCACCGCACGGCGGGCACCACCGGCCGGCCGGTGGGACACCGCCCGCGGCGCGGCGGAGATCGCCTGCGAGATGGGTGGGGCCACCGATGCGGCAGACCTCATCGGTACGCTGGGAAACCCCAGGACGGAACGCGTGCGATGGCATAGCCTGCGCAGCATCGGAGATCGTCGAACCGCCGGACTCCGAGCCTGGACGGCCTTCCGCTCGGGGACCGCCGAGGCGGCGAAGGCCACCGGGAGCACCCGCCCGACACAACCCGGCACCGGGAACCGACGAGCGCAGTCGGGCCCCGACCGCAGACAACCCCCGTCGAGCACCCGACCACCGCGGTCGAGCCTCGGCCCGAAGCAGATCGTCGAGTCCCTCGACCTGAGATTCCGGAGTGACCGTGCCCGCCGATCAGATCGACACGATCGTCAACCTTTGCAAGCGCCGTGGCTTCGTCTTCCCGTCCGGGGAGATCTACGGCGGTACGAAGTCGGCGTGGGACTACGGGCCGCTGGGCGTCGAGCTCAAGGACAACATCAAGCGCCAGTGGTGGAAGTCGATGGTGCAGGGCCGCGACGACGTCGTCGGCCTCGACTCCTCGGTGATCCTGCCGCGCGACGTGTGGGTCGCCTCCGGCCACGTCGGCGCCTTCCACGACCCGCTGGTCGAGTGCATCTCCTGCCACCACCGGTTCCGCGGTGACCACTTGGTCGAGGAGTTCGCCGAGCGCACCGGCAAGGAGGTCGCCGAGGGCGACCTGTCGCAGATCCCCTGCCCGAACTGCGGGAACCGCGGCCAGTTCACCGAGCCGCGCGAATTCAACATGATGCTCAAGACGTTCCTCGGCCCGGTCGAGAGCGAAGAGGGCATGCACTACCTGCGCCCCGAGACCGCGCAGGGCATCTTCGTGAACTTCGCGAACGTCATGACCACCGCGCGCAAGAAGCCGCCGTTCGGCATCGGCCAGATCGGCAAGTCCTTCCGCAACGAGATCACGCCCGGCAACTTCGTGTTCCGCACCCGTGAGTTCGAGCAGATGGAGATGGAGTTCTTCGTCGAGCCGGGCGAGGACGAGCAGTGGCACCAGTACTGGATCGACGCCCGCACCGAGTGGTACACGAGCCTCGGCATCGACCGGGACAACCTGCGGCTCTACGAGCACCCCAAGGACAAGCTCTCGCACTACTCGAAGCGCACCGTCGACATCGAGTACCGGTTCCGCTTCGCGGGCAGCGAGTGGGGTGAGCTGGAGGGCGTCGCCAACCGCACGGACTTCGACCTCACCACGCACTCCAACCACTCGGGCGTGGACCTGTCGTACTTCGACCAGGCCAGCAACTCCCGCTACCGCCCGTACGTGATCGAACCCGCCGCGGGCGTGGGCCGGCCGATGATGGCGTTCCTGGTGGACGCCTACCACGAGGACGAGGCCCCGAACGCCAAGGGCGGCGTCGACAAGCGCACCGTGCTGAAGCTGGACCGCCGGTTGTCACCGGTGAAGGCCGCGGTGCTGCCGCTGTCGCGCAACTCCGAGCTGTCGCCGAAGGCGCGGGACCTGGCGGCGCAGCTGCGCCGGAACTGGAACATCGAGTTCGACGACGCGGGCGCCATCGGCCGCCGCTACCGCAGGCACGACGAGATCGGCACCCCGTTCTGCGTGACGGTCGACTTCGATTCGCTCTCCGACCACGCGGTCACCGTGCGCGAACGCGACACGATGTCCCAGGAGCGGGTGGCGATGGACAAGTTGGAGGAGTACCTCGCCGTCCGGCTCATCGGCTGCTGACGGATTCGACGAGCACTTGCGGACGGGCCGCGCGGTGAGTCGCTCGGCGCAACCTCGGTGGCTTCCTCGCCGCGGGACCGATTTCCCGGGTGGTTCCCCACCCGGCGAAGTCGCCGTCCTCGCGAGGAAGCCGCCGAGAGCCCGCCGGTGGCCGGCCCGCTGCGGTGGTCGCCGTGCACCGGATTCGCCGCTGACCAGGTCGAAGATCATTCCGCAAGAACTCCTCACTCTTTTGGAACGCGTGCCCCATGTCTGAAGTCGGTTCCGCCCACCGCGGCTCTCGGAGCGGCCGGGTGCTGCGCCGCACCGCGCTCGGTGCGGTCCTGATGGTGCTGCTGCTGGTGGGCGGCACCGGATTCCGCGTGTGGCAGGTGGCGCGCACCGACGACCGCCGCCCGGTGGACATGATCGTGGTGCTGGGCGCGGCCCAGTACCACGGCAAGCCGACCCCGGTGCTGCGCGCGCGGCTGGAACAGGCCCTGGAGCTCTACGAGCAGGGCCTCGCCGAGCACGTGGTGACCGTCGGCGGCAGCCAGGAGGGCGACGAGTACACCGAAGCCGAAGCGGGCAAGTTGTGGCTGGCCAAGAAGGGCGTGCCCGACTCGAAGATCAGCATCGAGCCAACCGGCAGCGACACCCTCGGCAGCTTGCGGGCCGTGGGCGCGATGGCGAAGGAGAACCACTGGAACTCCGCGCTGATCGTCAGCGACCCGTGGCACTCGCTGCGGGCGCGGACGATGGCGGGCGACTTCGGCCTCGACGCGTGGGCCTCGCCGACCCGGTCGGGGCCGATGGTGCAGACGCGGTCGACCCAGCTGCACTACATCATCCGGGAGACCGGTGGGCTGCTGTTCTACCGGTTGACCCACGCCCCGGCGGAGGTCGTCGGCGACGGCTTGGGCTGAGCATTCCCCTCCGGTGCGCGTTCAACGCGTGTTGGCGGGCGTTTCAGCTGGCGGGGCGTGCCGAGGCCGTAGGCTGGGCGCGGTGAACGCCTTGCCGCCCGGGTACGGAGAGCACGACCTCGCCCGGTTGTCCGCCGAACCGCCGAAGGCCGCCGCGCTGCCGGGAGCGCACCAGGAGGCCCGCACCCCGTTCGCGCGGGACCGGGCTCGGGTGCTGCATTCGGCGGCGCTGCGCCGCCTGGCGGGCAAGACCCAGGTAATGGGTCCCGAAGAGGGCGACGTCCCGCGCACCCGGCTGACGCATTCGCTAGAGGTGGCGCAGATCGGCCGCGGGATCGCCGTGACGCTGGGCGCGGACGCCGACCTCGTGGACACCGCCGGACTGGCCCACGACATCGGGCATCCGCCGTTCGGCCACAACGGTGAGCAGGCGCTCAACGAGCTCGCCGATTCCTGCGGCGGCTTCGAGGGCAACGCGCAGACCCTGCGGATCTTGACGCGCCTGGAGCCGAAGCTGCCGGACGAACCGGGTGCCGGCAGCGGCCTGAACCTGACCCGCGCCTGCCTGGACGCGGCGACGAAGTACCCGTGGCCGCGCCGCCCCGGCGAGGTGAAGTTCGGCGCCTACCCGGACGACCTCGCGGTGTTCACCTGGATGCGCCAGGGCGCGGTGGGCGATCGCCGCTGCTTGGAGGCGCAGATCATGGACTGGGCCGACGACGTGGCGTACTCGGTGCACGACGTGGAGGACGGGGTGCACTCGGGCCGCATCTCGTTGCGGGAGCTCTCCCGGCCGGGGGAGCGCTCGGAGATCGTGCGGTTGGCGGCGAAGCACTTCTGGGCCGACGGCGATGCCGGTGAGCTGGACGTCGCGGCGGGCGAGCTGGCGGTGCTGCCCGCGGTCGCGGCGGTGGCCGACTACGACGGCACGCTCGGCGCGCAGGTGGCGTTGAAGCGGTTGACCAGCGAACTCGTCGGCCGGTTCACCTCGGCGGCGGTGTCGGGCACCGCCGAGGCGCACGGGCCGGGCCCGTTGACCAGGTACGCGGCGGACGTCGTGGTGCCGCGCCGGGTGGCGGCGGAGGTCGCGGTGCTCAAGGCGGTGGCGGTGCACTTCGTGCTCAGCGATCCGCGTCGGCTGCGGATGCAGGAGCGGCAGCGGGAGCTGCTGGCGGAACTGGTCGAGGTGCTGGTGCGGCGGGCGCCGGAGGCGCTGGACCCCGCGTTCCGGCCGGACTGGTCGGCGGCGGCGGACGACGCGCGGCGGTTGCGGGTCGTGCTGGACCAGGTCGCGTCCCTCACGGATGCGCAGGCGGTGTCCTGGCATGCACGCCATGTACGCAGCGGAGCCAAGTCGGTGTGAAATACGTCTGATCGGGGGGTGTTGAGCCCGGGTCGTCCGGCATAGTGTTCACCCAGCGTGTCGGCCGTTCGGGACCCCCGACCTGAACGGCCGACTGCTGTGCGTGCGGCGCGATCCCCGACCCGTCCCCGTGCCGCAAGGAGATCCTCGATGCCGAACCGGCACTACATCCAGAAGCTCGTCGCCGACGGCGAGCCGTACGTCAACACCGACAACCTCGCCGACTGGGTGACCGACCTGCGCTGGCGCGACCCCGAAGCCCGGCGCGCGGCCGAGTACATCGCCCAGGAACTGCGGCTGATGGGCTTGTCCGACATCGAGGAGTCCCTGCGCTGATCGGCGCGGCGCACGGCTCGCGGGCTGTGCTGATCGGGTTCCGAACGTTCGGGCGGCCCCGCCGGGACGGTCCGGGTGGCAGACTCGGTCGCAGTCCTGAGTGAGCAGCCGACGCGCTGAACGGAGTCCACGCGGCCGTGACCGAGCATCTCGATTTCAGCCTGGCCCTGCACCACCGGCTCGCCCCGGAGGCGAACCGCCCGTTCACCTGGTCGCCGTACTCGGTGGCCGGCGCACTCGGGCTGGCCGCCGCGGCGGCGGGCGGCGACACCAGCGGTGAACTGCTGTCCGCGCTGCGCGCCGACAGCCCCGACGCGGTGCGCGGCTCGTTGTCCCCGGCGGCGGAGCTCTCCGGCACCGGCTCGGCCGAGCCGCCGGAGCTGGCGGTCGCGAACACGCTGTGGGCGCACGACGAACTCCCGGTGCACGACGCGTTCCTGCGGTCGCTGAAGGAGTGGCCGGGCAGCGCCGTGCGCACCGCGCCGTTCCGCAGCGCTCCGGACGACGCCCGCCGGTTGATCAACTCCGATGTCGCGGAGACGACGCGCGACCTGATCCCCGAGCTGCTGGAACCCGGCACGGTCGACGCCGACACGGTGGCGGCCCTGGTCAACGCCCTCTACCTCAAGGTGTCCTGGCGCGAGGCCTTCGACGCCCACAAGACGGCGGACCAGCCGTTCCGCGCCCCGGCGGGGGAGCGGTCGGTGCCGACGATGACCGCGACCCGCCGCTTCGGTTACGCGGCGACCGGTGGCTGGCAGGCGGTGACCTTGCCTGCGGCCGGCGGAGTGGAAGCCGTGGTCCTGCTGCCCGACGAGGACCTCGCCACCGCGGAACCGGCGCTGGGCGCCGCCGAACTCGGCACCCTGCTCGCCTCGGTGCGCGACGAGCGGGTGGAGCTGTTCCTGCCGCGCTTCGACGTCGACTCGGACGCCGAGCTCAACGCCCCGCTCGGCCACCTCGGAGTGCACAAGCTGTTCACGCCCGGTGCCGACTTCAGCCCGCTCACCGACGCGCCGCTGAAGATCTCCACGATCGTGCACCAGGCGGTGCTGCGGGTCGACGAGTCCGGCTTGGAGGGCGCGGCGGCTACGGCGGCGATGATGCGGCTCACCGCGATCGTGCGCGAACCCGACCCGATCCGGGTGCGGATCGACCGGCCGTTCCTGTTCCTGGTGCGGCACCGGGAGTCCGGCGCGGTGTACTTCCTGGCTCGCGTCGTCGACCCGTCCTGACCCGCGTTGTCACGTTCCCGGGCGCCGTCTCGTCCCGGTGGTGAGTCCCCGCACCCGGCGGGGAACGGCACCTGGGAGTGACCATGCCGCGCATCGACCCCGTTCCGGCGCACCGAGCGGGCCCGCTGACCAAGTTCCTCTACCGGTACCTCCGGCGTCGTTTCGGCGCGGTGCCGGAGCCGATGGCGGTGACCGCGCAGCACCCGAAGCTGCTGCTGGCCGCCGGTGTCGGGGAGCTGGCGGTGGAGCGCGCCGTCCGCGTCCTGCCCGCGAGCGTCCGCGAGCTCGCCGTGTTCCGGACGGCGACCCGGATCGGCTGCTCGTGGTGCGTGGACTTCGGCACCATGCTGCAGCGCGACGAAGGACTCGACGTCGAACGGCTCAAGGAGATCGACGACTACCGGACGTCGCCGCGGTTCACCGAACTGGACCGGCTGGTGATCGACTACACCGACGCGATGACCGACCTGCCGATGACGGTGACCGACGAGCAGGTCGCGGAGCTGGACCGCAGGCTGGGCCACCAGGGCGCGGTCGAGCTGACCTACATGATCGCGCTGGAGAACCAGCGCACCCGGTTCAACCACGCCCTCGGCATCACCGCCCAGGGCTTCACCTCGGGAGAAGCCTGCCGAGTCCCGATGCCCTGACCCACCGGACTCCGCTCCGTCACCACCCCGCCGAGCGTCAGCCCCGCCCCCTTGCAATTTCGCGAGGAATTGAATTCGGCGCCCCGCAGGAAAGTGCGTTCGGGAGAGAGGGTTCGCAGCTCACCGGGGTTCCGCGAGTGTTCGTTCGTGAGCGGAGGGGAATTGATCTCGCGAGAAATTTCGGGAGGGGTTTCCCGGGTGGCCACGGGCGGGGGTCGCTTGTGCGGGTGGCGGGGCGGTCCGGTCAGAGGGCGAGGCGGGTCAGCTTGTCCGGGTTGACCAGGTCGTGCAGCTCCGCGATGCGGTCGTCGTCGACGGTGAACACGAGCACGCGCTGCGGCGAGGTGCGGCCGGTGGCATCGGTGGGATCGCCCGGCACGAACATCCCGAGGTCACCGTTGACCAGCACCGGACGCACCCCTTCCAGCGCGGCCGTGCCGTACTTGGTGACCAGGCCGAGCATGAACCGGGCGATCTTGCCGCCGCCGCGGATCGGGCGCCGCGCCGTGGACGCCTTGCCGCCGCTGTCGCCGAAGAACGCGGCCTCCGGGTGCAGCAGCCGGGTCAGCTCGGTCAGGTCGCCCGCGTGAACGGCGGTCAAGAACCGCTCCACCACCTCCTGCTGGCGCGGCAGCGGAGCGCGGGGCGGTGCGTCCGCGGCCAGCGCCCTGCGAGCTCGGGACGCGTGCTGGCGCGCGGTGGCGGCGGGGCAGCCGAGCAGCTCGGCGATCTCGGCGAACGGCACCTGGAAACCGTCGTGCAGCACGAACGCGAACCGCTGCTCAGCGGGCAGCTCGTGCAGCATCCGCAGCGCGGCCATCCGCAGGTCGTCGCGTCCGACCACGGCCTCCAGCGGATCCCGAGCGTCGAGCGGCGTCACCACGGGTTCCGGCAGCCACGGCCCCACGTACCGCTCCCGCCGGTGCGCCGCCGACCGCGTCCTGTCCAGGCAGATCCGACCGACCACGGTGCTCAGCCAGGCCCCGAGATCGCGGATCTCCGCCGACTCGCGGGCCAGCCGCAGCCACGCCTCCTGCACGGCGTCCTCGGCGTCGGCGAACCGGCCGGTGAGCCGGTAGGCGAGCGCGGTCAGCCGCGGGCGGTGCGCGTCGAACTCGGCGGCTCGCGCCGGACCGGCATTGGTCATGCGCCGATTGTGCTCCCCGCGGGGACACCCGTCGGTGTGTTGTGCGCGACGCCTAGACTGGCGGTGTGGCTGGGAGGATCCGAGATAGCGACGTCGCCGAGGTACGTGATCGCATCCGGATCGACGAGATCGTCGGCGAGTACGTGGCGCTGCGCAACGCCGGCGGGGGCGCGATGAAGGGGCTGTGCCCCTTCCACGACGAGAAGACGCCGTCGTTCAACGTGCGCCCGAGCCACGGCACCTTCCACTGCTTCGGCTGCGGTGAGGGCGGTGACGTCATCGCGTTCCTCATGAAGTCCGAGCACCTCGGTTTCGTCGAATCCGTGGAGCGGCTGGCCGACCGCGCGGGCGTCCAGCTGCACTACGAGGGCGGGGTGCCGAGTGAGAAGCGCGATCGGGGGACCCGCGCGCGGATGGTGGAGGCGCACCGCGTCGCCGCCGAGTTCTACGCCGAGCACCTGCGTTCGCCGGAGGCGTTGCAGGGCCGCGAGTACCTCGCGGAGCGGGGCTTCGACGAGGCCGCCGCGACCCGGTTCGGTTGCGGATTCGCCCCGTCCGGGTGGGACAAGCTGACCAAGCACCTGCTGGGCAAGGGCTTCGAGCTCGACGAGCTCTACAAGTGCGGCCTGTCGAAGGAAGGTCGCCGCGGCCCGCTGGACCGGTTCCACCGCAGGCTGCTGTGGCCGTTGAAGGACCTGGCGGGCGACGTCGTCGGCTTCGGCGCGCGCCGGATCTTCGACGACGACCCGATCGAGGCGAAGTACGTCAACACCTCGGCGACGCCGATCTTCAACAAGTCGCAGGTGCTGTTCGGCATCGACCTGGCCAAGCGGGACATCGCGAAGCGGCATCAGGCGGTGGTCGTCGAGGGCTACACCGACGTCATGGCGATGCACTTGGCCGGTGTCCCGACGGCCATCGCGTCGTGCGGGACGGCGTTCGGCGACGACCACATCTCGGTGCTGCGGCGGCTGATGATGGACGACAACGCGTTCCGCGGCGAGGTCATCTTCACCTTCGACGGCGACGCCGCCGGGCAGAAGGCGGCGTTGAAGGCCTTCGACGGCGAGCAGCAGTTCGCGACGCAGACCTACGTGGCGATCACGCCGGACGGCATGGACCCGTGCGAGCTGCGCCAGGCCAGCGGGGACACCGCGGTGCGGGACCTGGTGGCGCGGCGGAAACCGCTGTTCGAGTTCGCCATCCGCAGCCTGCTCACCGAGTACGACCTGGATTCGGTGGACGGCCGGGTGGACGCGCTCCAGCGCACGGTGCCGCTGGTCGCGCAGATCAAGGATTTGGAACGTCGCGACGGCTACGCGGTGCAGCTGGCCGGTTGGGTCGGCTGGAACGACGAGAACCAGGTGGTGCGCCGAGTCCGCGAGTCGGCGGGCGCCCCGGTGAAGCAGCAGCCGCGACGTCGCCAGCAGCGCAATCCGGATCAGGATTCGCTGGGCGTGGACGTGGAGTTGCCGAAGCGGCCACGCCGGGACGATCCCCGCTGGTGCCAGCGGGAGACGTTGAAGCTCGCGCTGCAGGTGCCCGCGCTGGCGGGCCCCGTCTACGACTCGCTGCCGGACGAGGCGTTCACCGAGCCGTCCTACTCGCGGCTGCACCAGGCGATCGTCGCGGCGGGCGGCACGATGTCCGGCCTGTCCGGTGCCGGTCTGGTGGACGCGGTGGGGCGGGAATGCCCGGACGAGGTGACGCGGCGCCTGCTCACGCTGCTGGCAGTGGAGGCCCTGGACACGAAGTCCGAAGAGGATCCGCGCTACGTGGCCGGGGTGATCGCCCGCTTGCAGGAGATCATGGTCGGCCGCGAGATCGCGGACATCAAGTCGCGAGTGCAGCGGATGTCCCCGACGGAGCAGCCGGAGGAGTACAACTCGCTGTTCGGGGACATGCTGGCGTTGGAGCAGTACCGCCATTCGCTGCTGCACCAGGCCTCGGGAGCGTTGTGATGGCGTGGTTGCGCGGTTTCGTCGCCCGCTTGTCCGGCACGGCGGAGCTGCCCGTGGACTTCGCGGGTGAGCTCACCGGCGACGAGCGGGTGCTGGCGGTGGCGCGCTCGGCCGAGGGCCCGCTGGTCGCCACGCACCTGGGCTTGTGGTTGCCGTCGGGGCGCCGCCTCGGCTGGCACCTGGTGAGCAAGGCGACCTGGAACGACGGCGCGCTGACCTTGATCGAGTCCGCGGAGTCCGGTCCGGCGGGCGAGGCGGTGCTGCTGCGGGACCTGCCGCCGCAGCGCGTCGCGCTCACCGAGCCTGGCAGGTTGCCGGAGGTCGTGCACGAGCGCGTGACCGGCTCCATCCGCAGCACGCAGCACCGGGAGTTCCCGGCGGGCGGCGCGCGGTTCGTGCAGCGCAAGGTGCCGGGCCGCAACGGCCTGGTGCTGCAGGTCCGCGCCGACCCGGGCACGGACGAGGACGCGCTCGCGCCGGTGGCCGCCGAGGTGGCGCAGCGGCTGCGCGGCGCTGCGCGCTGACGGCTGGACAACCCAACAGTACGGTCGTACTGTTTTTCGGGTGTGGGATCCACAGAAGTACCTGTCGTTCAGCGAGCACCGCGACCGCCCCGCGCACGACCTGATGGCCCGCGTCCCGGCGCGCCGAGCCCGCCGGATCGTCGACCTCGGCTGCGGCGCCGGCAACCTCACGCGGCTGCTCGTCGACCGCTGGCCGGGAGCCGAGGTCGAGGCCACCGACTCCTCGCCGGAGATGGTCGAGGCCGCGCGGGCCAACGGGATCGACGCGCACCGGCAGGACGTCCGCGACTGGGAGCCGCGGCCCGATTCCGACGTCGTGCTGTGCAACGCGGTGCTGCAATGGGTCCCCGAGCACGTCGACCTGCTGCGCTCCTGGCTCCCGGCGCTGCCCGCGGGCGCCGCGTTCGCCTTCCAGGTGCCCGGCAACTTCGATTCCCCGTCGCACCGCGAGATCCGCGACCTGCTCGGCGAGCAGGGGTGGGAGGTGCCGGGGCTGCTGGGCGCCGACGCCGTGCGCTCACCCGCGGAGTACGCCGAGGTCGTCGCCGACCTGGGCCTGTCGGTCGACGCGTGGGAGACGACCTACGTGCACCGGCTCAACGGCCCGGACCCGGTCCTGGAGTGGATCAGCGGCACCGCGCTGCGGCCGGTGCGGGCCGCGCTGGACGCCGAGCAGTGGACGGCGTTCCGCGCCGAACTCGGCGCCCGGCTGCGCGCGGCGTACCCGGCTCGGCCGGACGGCACGACGTGGCTGCCGTTCCGACGGATCTTCGTCATCGCCCACCGCCGCTGAGCATGGCGCTGTGACCTGCGGTGTTCGTGGGTCCAGGGGGGGTGTGAGAAGGGCTTGGCGGATGGGTTAAAGTAGTACACGTCAGCGAGCAAGGGGCTGGCGAGCACAACCGACATTCCTCCATAGCTCAATTGGCAGAGCATTCGGCTGTTAACCGGAGGGTTACTGGTTCGAGTCCAGTTGGAGGAGCACTTCACGAAACCCCAGGTCAATGACCTGGGGTTTCGTGCGTTCAAGGGTGCTTTCGCGGAGGTCGGCGCAGCCCCGGCGAGCGCGCGACCGCCGTGGCGACGCGGCGGCCCGCGCGCGACCCTGGTCCCGGTCAGCAGAACCGAGACGAGGGGCGGCACCGATGAGTTCGACCATCGCGGGCGTGGAGATCCCGGACAGCGCGCTGGCCCGGGAAGCCACCGAGCTGGTGCGCGACGTCGCCTCGCCGCTGCTGTACGACCACTCCCGGCGGGTGTTCCTGTGGGGTGCGCTGCGCGGACGCGACGAGGGCGTGCGGTTCGACGCGGAGCTGCTCTACGTCGGGGCGATGTTCCACGACCTCGGCCTGACCGAGCGGTACCGCCGCGCCGACCAGCGATTCGAGCTCGACGGGGCCGACGAGGCCCGCGCTTTCCTGCGCGGGCACGGCATCGACGAGCCGCGGGCCGAGCGGGTGTGGACGGCGATCGCGCTGCACACCACTCCTGAGATCCCGCTGCACATGGCCGCCGAGATCGCCCTGGTCACGCGGGGAGTGGAGCTGGACGTGCTGGGCATCGGCCACGACGCGGTCACCGCCGAGCAGCGCGCCGCCGTGGTCGAGGCGCATCCGCGCCCGGACTTCAAGAACGGCATCCTCGCCGCGTTCACCGCGGGCGTCGAGCACCGCCCGGCGACGACGTTCGGCAACGTCAAGGCGGACGTGCTGGCGCACTGCGTCCCCGGATTCGTGCGCGGCGACTTCGTCGAGGTCATCAAGAACTCGCCGTGGCCGGAATGAGCCCCGGCCGAACTCCGCCACGACGCACGCGGGGCCGGCGCGACGCTGCGGTCGCACCGGCCCCGGTGTGTTCGGCGGCGGGTCAGTCCGTGCCCACCTCGATGGCGGCGTGGTCGAGCGCCTCGGACTCGACGCCGTCCTCGCCGGTGCGCGCCGCGATCGCGGAGGCTCCGCCCGGAGCCAGCTCGCCGACGAGTTCGCCCCACGCGGTGAGCGAACCGTGGCCGCCGCCCTCGTAGAGCTCCAGCATGCTGCGGGAGTCGGCGATGTCCAGGTTGCGCATGGACAGCTGGCCGATGCGGTCGTTCGGGACGAACGCCTGGTCCTTGCTGCGCTCCATGGACAGCTTGTCCGGGTGGTAGCTCAGGCGCGGGCCGTCGGTGTTGAGGACCGTGTAGTCCCAGCCGCGGCGCAGCCGCACCGTGACGCTGCCGGTGATCGGGTAGCCGATCCAGCGCTGCAGGGACTCCCGCAGCATCAGGGCCTGCGGGTCGAACCAGCGGCCCTCGTAGAGCAACCGGCCGAGGCGGCGGCCCTCGGAGTGGTACATCGCCACGGTGTCCTCGTTGTGGACCGCGTTGAGCAGCCGCTCGTAGGTGATGTGCAGCAGCGCCATGCCCGGCGCCTCGTACACGCCGCGGCTCTTCGCCTCGATGATCCGGTTCTCGATCTGGTCCGACATGCCGAGGCCGTGCCTGCCGCCGATGGTGTTGGCGGCGTGGACGAGGTCGACGTCGGAGTCGAAGGACTTCCCGTTGATCCGCACCGGGCGGCCGTGCTCGAACTCGACGGTGACGTCCTCGGCCGGGATGTCGACGGCGGAGTCCCAGAAGGGCACGCCCATGATCGGGTCGACGATCTCGAGCGGGGTGTCGAGGTATTCGAGCTTCTTGGCCTCGTGGGTGGCGCCCCAGATGTTGGCGTCGGTGGAGTACGCCTTCTCCGCGGAGTCGCGGTAGGGCAGTTCCCGCTCGACCAGCCAGGCGGACATCTCGTCGCGCCCGCCGAGCTCGTTGACGAAGTCCTCGTCCAACCAGGGCTTGTAGATGCGCAGGTCCGGGTTGGCCAGCAGGCCGTACCGGTAGAAGCGCTCGATGTCGTTGCCCTTGTAGGTGGAGCCGTCGCCCCAGATGGACACGTCGTCCTCGCGCATGGCGCGCACCAGCAGCGTGCCCACCACCGCGCGACCGAGCGGCGTGGTGTTGAAGTACGCCTGCCCGCCGGAGCGGATGTGGAAGGCGCCGCAGGCCAGGGCGGCGAGGCCTTCCTCGACCAGCGCGGCGCGGCAGTCGATCAGCCGCGCGCGCTCGGCACCGTAGACGCGCCCGCGTTCGGGCACGTCGGACAGGTCCGGCTCGTCGTACTGGCCGATGTCGGCTGTGTAGGTGTACGGCAGGGCGCCGCGTTCGCGCATCCAGGCCACCGCGACCGAGGTGTCCAGCCCGCCGGAGAAGGCGATGCCGACCCGCTCACCCACTGGAAGATTATTCAGGACCTTCGACATGTATTCATGGTAACAAGCCCCGCCGGGCTTCTCGAGAAGTGTCCTCGTATCTGGTGCAAGGTGCGTGCGGTCCGGCGCCGGAGCCGCCGGTTTCGTCGGAGATCATCACGTATAAATATGCAAATCCGAGGTGATGGCTGCATACGAACGGAGCAGTCCCGAGTCCGGCACGGGCGTTCCGGCTGGTCGGGGCAGGAGTGACCTGGATCATCCGCCCGGAGGCTTGAGCCTGCCGCGACGGCCGGGTGTTCGCTCGGAGCCATGACCCCGAACCACGGAACCGAGCCGGCGATCCGGCTGACGAACGCGGACTACGCCCGCGCGGAGATCATGCAAGACCCGTACCGGGCGCGGCGCGTGCCCGGCGGCTCGGTGCGGCCGCGGTGGCTGTCCGGCGGACGCCGCTTCTGGTACCGGGCGGGCGCCCGCCACGTCGTGGTGGACCCGGCCGAAGGCACCCGCCGCGACGCGTTCGACCACGACCGGCTGGCCGCGGCGCTGTCGGTGGCGGCGGGCCGCGCGGTCGCCGCGGACGACCTGCCGATCACCTCGGTCGACCTCGACGTCCCGGAGCACGAGGACTGGACGGTGCGGTTCTCGGCGTTCGAGTCCCGCTGGGAGTGGTCCGACGGCGCAGGCACCTGCACCCGCGTCGAGGACGCCGAGCCGCTGCCCGGCGAGGTCGTGTCGCCGGACAAGGCGTGGATCGCCTTCCGCCGCGACGGCGACATCGTGGTCCGCTCCCGCGACGGCGAGCAGGAGTTCGCGCTCACCGACGACGCCGAGCCGCACTTCGACTACGGCGGACTTCCCGAAGCGCTGGGCATGCGCGCGCTGATGCGCAACCTCGGCCTGCCGGCGCCGCTGGCGGTGTCCTGGTCGCCGGACTCGACCCGCCTCCTGGTGCACCGGCTCGACCAGCGCGACCTGCCCGAGCAGGTGCTCGTGGAGTCCGCGCCCCGCGACGGCGGCAGGCCCGTGGAACACCGGTCCCGCTACCCGATGCCCGGCGACGCGGCGCAGGCGACGATGCAGTGGGCCGTGCTGGACGTCGCCACGCGCGGTGTCGTGCGACAGCAGGACGAGCCGTACGTGATCGTGCATCCGGCGAGCATCGCCTACCAGTGGTGGTCGGGGGAGAAGGGCGACGCGGTGCACTTCCTGCGTCACTCCCGCGACGCCCGCACCTTGGAGCTGCGCCGCCTCGACCCGGCCACCGGCGCGGTGACCACGCTGATCAGCGAGAGCGGTGAGACGCGGGTCGACCCGACCCCGCAGCTCGGGGAACCGGCGATGGTGCACGTGCTGGATTCCGGCGAGATCCTCTGGTGGTCGCAGCGCGACGGCTGGGGGCACCTCTACCTGCACTCCGCCGACGGCGAGCGCGTCGCGCAGGTGACCTCCGGGCAGTGGCCGGTGCGCAAGGTCCTGTGGGTGGACCAGGACGCGCGGCAGGTGTGGTTCCTGGCCGCCGGGCTCGTCGACCACGATCCCTACGTCCGCCAGATCTGCCGGATCGGTTTCGACGGCACCGGTTTCACCCGCCTCACCGACGACGACCTCGATCACGACGCGGTGAGCCCGGCGGAGGGCGGTTACCTCGTCGACCGGGCCTCCACCGTGAGTTCCCCGCCCCGCTCGGCGGTGCTGGGCGGGGACGGGCAGGTCCTGGTCGAGCTCGAAGCACCGGACGCGGGAGGGCTCGAAGCCCTCGGCTGGCGCCCGCCGGAGCGGTTCCGCACGACCGCCGCCGACGGGAAGACCTCCATCCACGGACTGCTGTGGCGCCCGCACGGCTTCGACCCCGGCCGCCGCTACCCGGTGATCGACTGCATCTACCCCGGCCCGCAGGTCCACCGGGCCGGACCCGCGTTCGACAGCGCCGTACCGGGCGAAGCGGAAGCGCTGGCAGCACTGGGATTCGCGGTCGTCGCCGTCGACGGGCGGGGCACCACGGGCCGCGGCAAGGCGTTCCACGACCACTCCTACGGCGCCCTCGACGACGCCGGTTCGCTCGTCGACCACATCGCCGCGATCCGCGAACTCGGCCACCGGCACCCGTGGCTCGACACCGAGCGGGTCGGCATCACCGGACACTCCGGCGGCGGGTTCGCCACCGCGCGCGCCATGCTCGCCCACCCCGAGTTCTACTCGGTCGGAGTCGCCCTGGCCGGGAACCACGACATGGGCGTCTACGTCCCCATGTGGCCCGAGCAGTACCACGGCGAGATCGACGACGAGAGCAAGCGCGCGTTGTCGAACCCGGCGCTGGCCGCGAACCTGCAGGGCAAGCTGCTGCTGATCCACGGCGAGCTCGACGACAACGTGCTCCCCGCGCACACCCTGCGTCTGGTGGACGCGCTCATCGAGGCCGACAAGGACGTCGACGTGCTGCTGATCCCCGGCGACGAGCACGCGCTGCTGCGCCGCAAGCACTACGTCACGCGCCGCACGTGGGACTACTTCGTGCGCCACCTGCACGGCACCGAACCGCCCGCCCACCGCCTCGCCCCGCACCCGCTTCCGCTCGGCGAAGGTTCCTGACCCGAGGTCGGTGCGCCGCCCGACCGGACGGGCGGCGCACCGACCCGGTGGTTCACGGCAGGGCCAGGCCGGCCGTGATGAAGTCGCGGTAGTGCGCCACGACGCGCGCCCTCGGCACCTCGGGGTGGGCGAGCCACCAGCGGCCGAGCTGTTCGCCGACGCCGCTGATCGCGTAGGCGAAGGCGGTGGCGCGCTCCTCGTCGAAGGACGCGAAGTGGCCGACCATCTCGGCGATCCGGGTGATGGTTCCCAGCCGCATGGCGGCGATTCCCGCGGCCAGTTCCGCGGAGAGCGCGGTGCTGGGGGTGAACAGGATCTTCCAGCGCTGGGGGTCGTGTTCGAGGATCTCGAAGAAGATGTCCCCGGCCCGCCCGATGACCGCTCCGGCACCCGCCCCCGACTCGATCATGATCTCAGGTTCGCGGATCCGGCTCTCCAGCTCGGAGCGAGCTCGTCGCACGCAGCCGAGGAACACCTCGTCCTTGGTCGCGTAGTGCGAGTACACCATCGGCCGGGTCACCCCGGCGCTGCGAGCGATGTCCTCCATCGAAGTGCCCTCGATCCCGCGTTCCGCGAACAGCCCCTCGGCGATGTCGAGCAGCTGGGCGGCACGCGCTTCGCGGGACAGGCGGGTTCGACGCGGCGCGGGGCCGGTCATGCGCGGACCTCCGCTGGGGACGACGTCATCGTGCTCCTCCTCGCATCGGGTGGGCGGCGGCGAATTCCCAGATGACGCGCGCCATGTCCGGCCCGGCCCGGTCGGTGAACAGACCGCTGGCCGCGGGCCCGGACCAGGCGTGCGCCATGCCCGAGACCAGGTAGTGCTCGATCAACGGGGCTCCGGACGCGGTGTAGGTCGAGTGGACGTACGGGTGGCGCCCCGGTGGATTCTGCCGCTGCACCGCATCCGGTACGGCGTCGACGTCCCCGTCGAGCCGGCCGTCGTCGACGAGGTCGTTGACCGCGGCCCAATGCTCGACCAACCGCGTGGCCACGAACGGCGGGACTGCCTCATCGCGGTCGCCTTGGAACACGAGCAGCGGGACCCGGCGGGCGCGCGGCCCCATCTGGGCGTGGGCTTGCCCGGCCGTGTAGGTGGGCGGTACCCGGCCGGGATCTTCCGCGTCGACCTGGTCCAGGGCGTATTCGCCTCCGGCCACCGACGTGGCGGTGGCGAACACGTCGGGATAGGTGGCGCCCAGGATCACCGCCGTGCCCGCGCCCGACGACGCCCCCGCCACGTGCACCCGAGCGGGATCGGCGTTGAACTCCGAGACGACGCGGCGGGCGACCCCGGCGAGCAGTTCGGGCTCGCCGCGGCCTCGGTGCTGGTGCCGGGAGTCGTTGGAGTTCCAGCAGTTCAGCTTGTCCGCGAACGGGGTCTGCGTCGGGTAGACGACGATGAATCCCGCTTCGTCGGAGAGCCGGTCGAACCGCGTCGTGCCCTTCATCGAGTTCCACCCGAAGCCGGTCATCCCGCACCCGTGCAGCGCCATCACGACCGGTGGACGGAGGTCGTCGCGGTAGTTCGCCGGTAAGTGGACCTGGTAGAGCACGCGGCCTTGGTCGCTGGAGTACGTCCCCAACCGGTCGCGGTCACCGGAGGAACCGGGCAGCCCGAACTGGAACCCCAGCGACAGGAGCACGACGAGCGCGAGCGCCACACCGCTCGACACCAGGAACTTGCGAGATCTGAGCAAGGGAGGAACTCCGGTTCAGGAGGGCGTTTCCGGTGGTATACGGCTTGTCCAGTAGAACTATACACACTGTCAAGTTGTGAGTGATCGTTCCGCGTTGCCGGACGAGAGATAGCGGCGCCCGAAAAATCCGCTCTAGTGCGAAATTTCCTGTTGTGTCAGGAGAAGTGGAGGCCCGCGCGACCGTCCGCGGCGTCCCGGAGGGCGGTGGTGGCCGAAGCGGGGCTTCGGCGGGCGGCTGGTATGCTGATCGCAGAGTCTGAAGCCGGTTGAACCAGGCAGAATCAGGGTTCGCGAAGGCACGAAGAGGTGTCGACATCCCTGGATCGGCCTTCGTCGAACGGCGCTCAGATCAGTCGGCTAACCAAGGGTTGACGAACCGCGAAGGGGTGCCAATTCGGCACCTTTTTTGATGTTCATGGAACCAGTTCCACTCTTTCGGGCGATTCAGTCTCGGGTTGATCAGGGTCGGGTAACGATTCTGATGAGCTCGCCGATCTGATTCGTGCAGCTCGACGACACCCCGCTTCCCCCTGAGGTTTTCCCGCAGGTCACAGCGGGCATGGATGATCAGGATCGGCCCGTGGTCCCAGCCGCGTGGCATGAACCAAATCGATTCATGATGCATGAGAACCAACGAAACTCCCACTGCTCTCCGTCCTCGGGGCAGTGGTGCACAAACGGGGACGACAAGAAGGACGGGGGAAGTCGGGATGTCCGCTCCAGGAATCGGCAAGGAAAACCACTTCGCACTGCCCGATCTGGCCACGGTGGCGCAGCTGCCGAAGCCGATCAGGGCTCTGGTCTATTTGGTCATGCTGTCGCTGCTGACGGTGGCGGGGATCAGCGCCCTGCTGGCCACCATCGTGATCATCGGTCAGCTGACCGGTGCCTTCAGCATCACGGCGTTCATGTGACGCTGCGACGAGAACGGGCCGGCACCCACGGGTGCCGGCCCTTTTTGCTGCCACGAACGGATTCCCCGCCACCGCCCCGCATCACGGCCCAGGTCTAGCGGTTTCGCCCGGTCGAGCGGGCAACCCAACGAGCTTCTCGCCGCCCAGCCTCGCTACGATCACCCAGAGGAGCGTTTCATCACGCCATCGGGGGCAGTAGCTCAGTTGGTCAGAGCAGCGGACTCATAATCCGTCAGCCGTGGGTTCAAGTCCCACCTGCCCCACCACCTGACCTGCGGCGGAGCTTGCAGCAAGATCCAATTTCGTGGGATTCGGTTCGGGTTCGGGTTCGTGCGGTGCCGGATGCTGACGAGGCCGAATCGGGAAGCACTGCAGGACACTCCGCGTGAGCGTTTATTCCGCAGTGACGTTGGCTTCCGGCAAGCGGACGTACTCGCGCGATGCGGTGAGGGGGCAGGCGAGGCCGACCGGAAGCGGGCCGAGCGCCTGCTGAACAAGTTGCTGTCGCAGGCCTATGGGAGGCATTCGTCGGCGATGTTGTCCTGCACCCTTGGCGAGTGGCTGCGGACGAACGAGATCGAGCAGTGCACCCGCGAAACGTACGAGGGTTCCGGTTCCCGCCCGGGTGTCGGCCGGGGCGGGGCCCCGGCCGACTTCGGGTCACTTGACCTCGAGGAGTTCCACGTCGAAGTGCAGGGTGGCGTTCGGCGGGATGATCGGCGGGACGCCGCGCTCGCCGTAGGCCATGGAGGGCGGGATCACCAGGGTGCGGGTGCCGCCGACGCGCATGCCGGTGACGCCGCGGTCCCAGCCCTCGATGACCTGGCCGGAACCCAGGGTGAAGTTCAGGCCTTCGCCCCGGTCGTGGGACGAGTCGAACTTCGAGCCGTCGCTGAGCGTGCCCGTGTAGTGCAGGGTCACGTCGTTGCCCGGCTGGGCCTCGGTGCCGTCGCCGACCTTGGTGTCCTCGACCTGAAGATCGCTCACATCATCCTCCTCGGTTTGCGGACCGCTCAGTCTGCCTTGCAGGGAACGCCGGTGAGGGGGCGGGTCCGCGGTCTCGCGAGGGGAAAAGCGGGGCCGAGTTGTTCGAGTCGGAAATGGCCGGCTGCTTTTCGCACTTCTGGATCGGTGGTGTGGGGTGGTTCATTCTGCTCGCGCGTTGTGCCGGCCCCGGCCGCGTGGTCATCGTGAACGGGGCGTTCGTTTTCCGGGGAGGTGGGCGATGAGCAGGTACGCGCGGCTGGCGTTCACCGACGCGGTGCGGAACATGCAGGTGGAGCAGGGGAGCCGGCCGGTGCACCGGAAGGAGCTGGGTGCGGCGGTAGGGCTCGAAGCCGATCCGCTGGGGGATCGGGAGCGCGATTTCATCGCGGCGCGCGACGGTTGTTATCTCGCTTCCGTCGGGGAGACCGGGTGGCCTTACGTGCAATTCCGCGGTGGTCCCGCCGGATTCGTGCACGTCCTGGATTCCGGCACTCTCGGATACGCCGATGTGCGGGGGAACCGCCAGTACATCACCGATGGGAACGTGCGCGGTGACGATCGGGTGGCGCTGTTCTTCATGGACTACGCGACGCGCACCCGGCTGAAGCTGTTCGGGCACGCCGAGGTGCGCGACGTCGCCGAGGAACCGGAGCTCGCGGCCCGGTTGGACGAACCACGTACCGAGGGCCGGGTCGAGCGGCTCGTGCTGATCCGAATCGAGGGCTACGACTGGAACTGCCCGAAGCACATCCCGCACCGCTATTCGGAGGCCGACCTGGCCGCGGTGCACGTTCGCCTGAATCGCGCCGAGAACGAGAACGCCGCTCTCCGCGCCCGCCTCGCCGCCCTCGGCGAGTCCCTGCCGGAGTGAGTGAACGGACCGTTCGTCCGATCTCGTTGGACGAACGGTCCGTTCACTCCGAAGCCACGTCGGCTACGCGTAGGCGCGGCGGAGGGCGGCGAGGTCGAGCTTGTGCATGGTGAGCATTTCCCGCATGACGCGGTTGGAACGCTCGGGGTCGGGGTCGCGCAGCATGTCGGTGAGCTCGGTGGGGACGATCTGCCAGGACAGGCCGTAGCGGTCCTTGACCCAGCCGCACGGTCCCTGTTCGCCGCCCGCGACGAGCCGCTCGGTCATCCGGTCCACTTCTTCCTGCGAGTTGCAGTCCACGTGCAGCGAGATCGCTTCGGTGAACGAGAACTCGGGGCCGCCGTTGAGGCCGAGGAACTGCTGACCGGCCAGTTCGAACGTCACCAGCAGCACCGTGCCGGGGGCACCGGGGCCCGCTTCGCCGTAGTGCTGGATCTCGGTGATCCGCGAATTCGCGAAGATCGACGTGTAGAACCGCGCCGCCTCTTCCGCCTGGCCGTCGAACCACAGGCACGTGGTGATCTTCTGCATGACGTCCTCCCCGCTCGCACCGCGCCGAACGCGCCGCACCTGACAGGAAGACCGTGCTCGCCCGCAGGACTCATCGCAGGCCGAGGGCGAGGCCGCAGCTGTCCGAACGTCAGAGATACGTGGGGATCATCGTGAGGAGGAACAGCAAGAGCAGCACGGCGGGCACGTTCGCCCGAAGCACGGGTGCCCACGACGCGTTCTCAGCCTGCTGCGGCCGATCACGGTGGTAGACGACGGGAATTCGGGCGCCGGCGCGCTTGGGAACGCGCCGACTCGCGAACTGGATTCGTCGTCCGTCGTGATCTTCGAAGTCGACGAGCCAGGCCGCCGACTGCGAAGCGTCGGTCCTGCGGACCACCACGCCCTCCGTGTGGATCCCGGTCCGGTGCAGTAGCGCGAAGCTGGTGATCCGCAGAACCGGAAGGGTCAGCGCGAGAAGCAGGATGCCCGCGCAGACGGCGGTGGTGAACATGGACGTGGACGCCGAGCTCGAGTCGGCGGGAGCTTGCGGGGCGGGAGCCTGCGGGGCGGGGGGAGCCAGCGGGGCGGGATCCGAAAGCAGGGTGACCGCGAACGCGACGGCCCCGAAGCAAAGAAGTGCGCCTAGCATGAACGCGAAGGGCGCGATCTTCCACGGTGTGCCTTCGGTCGCCGCCAACCTCGAAGTCCCAGGATCCTCCGGCAGGTAGAGCACGTCCGCTTGGTCCCCGACAGGGGTGAAGGTGTCGTGGGAATCGGTCGGCGTCAAGGTGAACTGGCCGCCCTGCTGATCGCTGTAGCCGTACAGCGGCTGATCGATCGTGTGTCCTCGCTCATGACCGATTACGGTCGCCGTCGTCCGAACGCCGTGGTCCCGCAATCGTCGGGTGACTCGCACTTCGCGCCCGCCGTGCCACAGGACGGCGATGCCTACGGCGAGCAGGAACACGCAGACGATCAACCCGGGTACGTGATCCTCAGTGATCGTCACGAAGCACCCCGCAGATCGTGTCGACGCGTACGTCGCGATCTCACCAGAGGATTCGCCGCGGCCGCCAGGAACCGTGCCCGAACGGCCGCAGGGCGCTGCCCGCCCGGCTCAGCAGCAGCGGGAGCCGGGGTGGGTGTCGCCGCGGTCGACGTGGCGCCGCCAGAACTCGCGCTCGCCCAGCGGCGTGCTGCTCGCGTGGTGGTGGCGGTGGTGCTCCAGGTACCGCTCGTAGGCGGTTTCGCCGACGATGCCGCGGGCGATCTGCCAGGCCTCGCGGGCGGAGCGTCCCAGCCGGGACAGCACCGCCCGCGAGGAAGGCGTCCGGGAACTCACGTGCCCGCGCCCACTTCCTGGCGGTCCTCCGGTTCGCGGCGTTCCCGCTGGATGCGCCGCTCTTCAGCGGTGGGGATGAGACCGGCCGGTGCCCACAGCTGCGACTCGGTGTGCGGCGTTTCGGTGTCCTTCAGCGGCTGAGTGCTGCGCAGCGCCTGAATCCACACCCGGATCGCGTCGACCAGCACGATGAGGATCAGCACCGCGAACAGCACGCTGAGCACGCCGCACACGGTGGAGTTCGTGACCACCTGGCGCATCTCCTCGACGGAGCCCGCCGAGCCCTTGCTGGTCTGCCCGGCGTCGATCGCCGCCTGGTACGCGGCGCGCTGGGAGAAGAAGCCCAGCTTCGGGTCGGCGGAGAACACCTTCTGCCAGCTCGCCGTCAGCGTCACGACCGCGTCCCAGGCCAGCGGGACGATCGTCACCCAGGCGTACTTCGCGCGCCCGGACTTGATCAGGACCGTGGTGGCCACCGCCAGCGCCACCGCCGCGAGCAGCTGGTTGGCGATGCCGAACAGCGGGAACAGCTGGTTGATGCCGCCCAGCGGGTCGTTCACGCCGGTCCACAGGAAGTAGCCCCAGCCGCCGACGATGGCGGCGCTGGAGATCCAGATGCCGGGCTTCCAGGTCACGTCGCCGAAGCGCTTCCACACGTTGCCGACGGTGTCCTGGATCATGAACCGCCCGACGCGGGTCCCGGCGTCGACGGTGGTGAGGATGAACAGCGCCTCGAACATGACCGCGAAGTGGTACCAGAACGCCCGCATCGCGTCCCCGCCGAGGACCTGCGAGAACACCTCCGAGAGCCCGAGCGCGAGCGTCGGGGCGCCGCCGCTGCGGCCCACCAGCGTCTCCTCGTCCACGGCGGCGGCCGCGGCGGCGAGCTGTTCGGGGGTGATCTGGAAGCCCACTCCGGCGACGGCTTGCGACGCGGACTGCAACGTGTCGCCGAGCGCTGCACTGGGCATGTTCATCGCGTAGTACATGCCGGGGTCGATGATGCAGGCCGCGGCCAGCGCCATGATCGCCACGAACGACTCGGTGAGCATCCCGCCGTAGCCGATGACGCGGACCTGCGACTCCTTCTCGATCAGCTTCGGCGTGGTCCCCGAGGACACCAGCGCGTGGAAGCCGGAGAGCGCACCGCAGGCGATCTGGATGAACACGAACGGGAACAGCGTGCCCGCGAAGACCGGGCCCTGGCCGTTCCAGGCGAACTCGGTGATCGCCTCGGTCTTCATCACCGGCATCGCGATCAGGATCGACACCGCCAGCATCACGATGACGCCGACCTTCATGAACGTGCTCAGGTAGTCCCGCGGCGCCAGCAGCATCCACACCGGCAGCACCGAGGCGATGAAGCCGTACACCACCAGCGCGAGCACGACCTGGTTGCCGGAGAGCGTGAACGTCTCGGCCAGTGCGGAATCGGCGACCCAGCTGCCGCCGATGATGCTCAGCAGCAGCAGGACGATGCCGATGATCGAGGTCTCGATGATCCGGCCGGGCCGCAGGTAGCGCAGGTAGATGCCCATGAACAGGGCGATGGGGATGGTCATCCCGATGGAGAAGGTGCCCCACGGCGAGTCCTTCAGCGCGCCGACCACGACCAGCGCCAGCACCGCCAGCAGGATGATCATGATCGCGAGCACGGCGATCAGCGCCGCGATGCCGCCGACCGGGCCGATCTCCTCGCGGGCCATCTGGCCGAGGCTGCGGCCGTCGCGGCGGGTGGAGAAGAACAGCACCACCATGTCCTGCACGGCGCCGGCGAACACGACGCCGACGATGATCCAGATCGTGCCGGGCAGGTACCCCATCTGCGCGGCCAGCACCGGGCCGACGAGCGGGCCCGCGCCCGCGATGGCGGCGAAGTGGTGCCCGAACAGGACTCTGCGGTCCGTGGGCTGGAAGTCGGTGGCGTTGTTCAGCCGCTCCGCCGGTGTCGCGCGGGTGTCGTCCACCCGCAGCACCCGGTAGGCGATGAACCGCGCGTAGAACCGGTATCCGATCGCGTAGGAGGCGAGCGCGGCGAACACCAGCCAGGCGGCGGAGATCTCCTCGCCGCGGCCGAGCGCGATGACTCCCCAGGAGATGGCGCCGATCACGGCCACCAGCACCCACACGACGATCTGCTTCGGACTCCACTTGCGTTGCGGCGACGCCTCGTCCGTCGGCGCCGTCGTCGTCGTGTTCCCCACCGTCCCCGGTCTCCGTTCCGCGATCAAAGCAGTTGTGCATGCAACTTGCCGTTGTGATCGCACCGATCTGCAAAGCAGTCGCAAGGATCTGCCTGCGATGTCCCCCATGTCCAGTGCAAGACCGGGAAGTAACCAGGATGTAAGGGGCCGTCGCCGCACCGGCGGCCCCTCACGGCTCAGCTGTGCTCGGTCACCACACCGGCCAGCAGGTCGAGCCGCTCCAGCGACTCGTCCCGCGGCTTGGTCGGCAGGTAGAACAAGATCCGATCCACCCCGGCCTCCGCGTACTCCTCGACCACCGAGTCCTTCGGCGCCGCGTACAGCGACACCGGGACCCGCCAGCCCGCGTGCTCGCGCACCTTCGCGATCAGGTCGCCGAGGTTCTCGGTGCCCGCGCGGGGCAGCCAGCCCCCGCCGTACTCGGCGACCCGGTCGAAGGAGCGCTTGCTCTCGCCGCCGATGTAGATCGGCGGATGCGGTTGCTGCACCGGCTTCGGCCACGAGTAGATCGGGTCGAAGTCCACGTGCTCGCCGTGGAACTCGGCGAGCTCCTTCGTCCAGATCTCCCGCATGGCCCGGATCCGCTCGTCCATCAGCGCGCCGCGCCTGCCCGGATCGGTGCCGTGGTTGCGCATCTCGTCGCGGCTCCACCCCGCGCCGATGCCGAAGATCGCCCTGCCTCGGGAGACGAGGTCGAGGCTGGCGACCTCCTTCGCGGTGGTGATCGGATCGCGCTGGATCATGAGCGCGATCCCGGTGCCCAGCAACAGGTTCTCGGTCACCGCGGCCGCCGCGGTGAGGCTCACGAACGGGTCGAGCGTGCGGTAGTAGATCCGCGGCAGGTCACCGCCGCCGGGATACGGGGTGTCGCGGCTCGCGGGAACGTGGGTGTGCTCGGCGAGGAAGAGCGAGTCGAAACCGCGGTCCTCCAGCGCGCGCCCGAGTTCCGCTGGGCCGATGCCCTCATCGGTGTTGAACGTCGAGATGCCGAACTTCATGGCCGGTTGAGGCGGCCGGGAGGCCGCCTATCCTCCCATCGCGTGCCGGGTGTGGAACCGTGCTGTCCCGCTGCCGAACGGTAGTCGAACGAAGACCCGGCGGCATCGGCTGCCAAACGGGCGAGTGAGGGTGCCGATGATCGGCTGACCAGCGACGACGTCAAACGGGTGATCTTGTGGTGTGGTGATTCTTACCCGCTGTCGAGGCCCGGGGGAGCGGCCCGCGGGGCCGTTGCGGTCCTTTGTGGAGCAACGCGCCGCCGGGGCGGCGAGCGAGCCCGTGCGCGGGCGAATCGGCCACCCGGACGAGGCACCCGCGCGCTCGGGGCCGCCGCGGTCGGCGGCCGATCCGGACGATCACTCCGCGACCGCACTCGTGGCGGACGGTAAGCTGCGCCTCTCCGCCGGTCGGAGCTTCGATCGGGAAATCTGGTCCGCGTCGGCTGCCAACCGCGAAGGGGGTCTCGGGCGTCATGCAGAGATGTGACGGTTTCGATCGCATTGCCCGTGACCGCCTGGCCGGGCGACGGGCTGGCGGCCATGGATGAACTGACGACCAAACTCACCGAGCTCTACCAGGACAACTACCGGCAACTGCTGCGGATCGCGGTGCTGCTCGTCGATGACCGGGCTTCGGCCGAGGACATCGTGCAGGACGCGTACGTGCGGGTCTTCGACTCCAGGACGCGGCTGCGCGACCCGGACAAGGCGCTGGCGTTCCTGCGGCAGGCGGTGCTCAACCGGGCTCGGTCGGTGCTGCGCCGCCGCATGGTCGCCAAGCGCTACCAACCCCGGATCGCCACCGAGGACTCGCGGCCGGACGACACCGGACGCGGCCTGGACCGCGCAGTGCTCGCGGACGCCCTCACCCACCTGCCGCGCAGGCAGCGGGAAGCGGTGGTGCTGCGGTACTACGCCGACTTCAGCGAGGCGCGGACCGCGCAGCTGATGGGCGTGAGTCAGGGTGCGGTCAAGTCGTACTGCTCGCGGGGAGTGGCTCGGCTTTCGGATTTGCTGCGGGAGCGGGTGTGAGGGATCCAGACGACACGCAGGCCGTCGACGAGCTGCGCAGCGGGCTGCGCGCGCTGGTGGACGACGTCGAGCCGCGCGGCGACACGCTGCCGCGGCTGCTCGCGGCCCGCCAGCGCCGATCGCGGCGACCGTCCCGGCGCCCGCTGATCGCCGCGGGAGGGGTGGCGGTGGCCGCCTCCGCGGTGTTCCTGGTCGCGCTGGCGGTGGTGCCCGGCACCAGTCCGCGCCAGGCGGAGCCGGTCAGCATCGCGCCGAACAGCTACGTCGCGGCGCCGGAACCGGGCACGCTCGCCTCGTTCGACGTGCTCACCGGCAAGCAGCACGAGGTGCTCGCCGACGTCGGAGGACCCGTGCAAGGCGGCCTCGCCGCCGACGGCGACCGCGTCTACGCGACCGTCCCGGCCGCGGGCGGCAGCGACATAGTCGTGCTCGGGCCCGATCGGATCATCAGGCCGGTCGCGCACCGCACCGGCACGGACACCGCGCTGGCGGCCGGCGGTGGTCGGCTCGCCTACGCGGAGGGCGACGACGTGGTGGTCGACGGAACCGGCGGGCCGCAGCGGATCGGGTTGCCCGCGGGCGAGCAGGCGCTCGACCTGGCGGTGGACCGCGAGGGACGGCTCGCGGTGCTCACGTCCCGGTCCGAGATCCACGTGGTGGCTCCCGGCGCCACCGAACTGGGCGCTCCGATGCCGACGCCTCCCGCCGGGGCGTGCGCCCCGCAGGCGGTGGCCTGGTCCGACAGCGACGTCGCGGTGCTCACCCCGGCCGAATGCGGCAACCCGCCCGCCGAGCGGATGCGGATCAGCACGCTCGACCGGGACAGCGGCGCCGCGGTCGGTGGCGGCGTCCCGTTCGACACCGGCGGCGCGCTCGCCGCGGAGCAGGTGCAGCTGTCCGTGGACCGGGTTGGACGGTACCTGGTGTCGGTCGCGGACGGCAGGCAGTGGCTGGTGGACGGTGCGGACGTGCGCCCGGTGGCACCGGCGTGCGCCGACGCCGGGTGCGTTCCCGCGACCTTCTGGGGCTGATCACGGGCGACCGGTGGAATCCGCGCTCGGCGGGTTCCACCGGTGCCGCGCGGCGGCCTACTCGGGCGCGCGCAACCGCAATCCGCGTTCGGCGAGCACGCGCAGCGAGACGTCGTCCGGATCGGACTTCCCGGAGGCCCAGGCCGCCTGCACGATCCGCACCTGGGAGCCGGTCTGCTGCACCGCCCGCGCCGCGCCGTCGAACTCGGCGGGCGGACCGGGTTCGGCGGCCGGGTCGGAGAGACCGCCGGAACCCGGAGTGTTCAGCAGTTCCCGCAGGTTCCGCGCCGGTGTCGCGTCACCGAGGTCCACCACCGCGAGGGACGTGGTGGCCGCCCGGCCCGCGGCTTCGCTGTCGAAGACCTGCCTGGACAGCGACTCGCACGGATGCCGCTGGAACCAGGCCCGCACGTCGCCGAACGAGGCTTCGGCGCAGTCGCCGCCGAGGTCGGCCGCGGTGCGCTCGAACGAGACCCCGTCCACCTGCTGCGCGGTCATGTCCCGGGTCGAGCCCGAAGCACCCGCCCACACCGAGGACAGCACCGCCCCGGCGAGCACGGCGGCGGCCGCGCCGAGCGCGGTCAGCACCGTGCGCCGCGACAGGCCGCCCAGCCGAGCGCGCAGCCCGGCCGGTGCCGCGGCCGGAACCGGCGCCGGTTCCTCGTCGCGCACCTTCGGGATCAGCAGCGTGTTCGCCGACGCGAGGTCGGGGGTCACGGAATCGGGGAAGCCCTCCGCGGTCAGCTCCGCGACGGAGAGCCGGCCCGCGCGTTCGTCGAGGATGCGCAGCACCTTCCGCGCCGGCTCGACGCCGCAGGCGCGTTCGTAGGTGGCGAGTTCGCGGACGGCGGCGAGCATGCTCGTCGTGGACGGGTACAGCACCCGCACGCCGCGGTGCAGGTCGTTCGTCGGCTGGGTGATCCGGGCGACGTAGGGGCCGAGCGCGACGATGGCGGCGACGGGCATCGGCTCCGCGTCGCGGGACTGCAACGCGCGGGCCAGCGCGGCGGCCGATTCCAGCGCTTCCAGCGCCGGGTTCATCGCGGCGGTCTGGCGCAGCAGCGGCCAGCCGTCGACCGTCCACGGGGTCTGCACCGGCGCCTCCACGGCGAGCGCGGACTCCGGGAGATCGGTGCCGACGACGACCACGATGCCGCGCGGCAGCACCAGGACCGCGTCCAGCGTGCGCGGCGCGCCCGGCGGTTCGGCGCCGAAGACGGCGACCCCGCCGAAGACACCGCTGCCGGGACCCCACGCCGCGATGGCCGCCCGGATGTCCGCGCCGATCTTGGTCGGCTCCTTGCCGAGCCGCACCACCCGCATGGTCGTCTCCGTTCCCGCGATCGAGCTCCACTCGCCCGGTCGGTCTACGGCCGCCGGGTCCGGCAGGCATTGTCGCCTACTGCGCGTGCTCCCCCATTCGAGTGGTATCCGACACTCGTCCGCACCTGCGGGACTGGGCCGTCCGGGGCACCGGTTCGTCCGCTCGGGCGGCCCTGGAACTGCGAGGACCTCGCTCCGGCAGGAACGGGGGAGTCCCGCGAACGGTATCGGAACGACGTGCCCCGGTCGGGCAGTTCATCAACTTCATGTGGCGGGCGTGGTCAACGCCCGTGCAGAATGACGCCGCACACCACCGATCCACCGCGACGCGGATGATCGGCGGCCGGGCCACCGCCGGACGAGGTCGTAGGGGAAGACGTCCCTCGTCGAACAGCGGAGGTCAGCAGTGAGCACCCGTGGCAGCACCAGTGGCGTGGTCTACGTCCACTCGTCGCCGTCTGCGGTCTGTCCGCACATCGAGTGGGCCGTCGCCGGCGCACTCGGCATGCGGACCGAACTCCGCTGGACGGCGCAACCCGCGGCGCCTGGGCAGTTGCGCGCCGAACTCACCTGGACCGGGGAACCCGGAACGGGGTCCCGCTTGGTCACCGCGTTGCGCGCGTGGCCGATGCTCCGGTTCGAGATCACCGAGGACCCCAGTCCGGGCATCGACGGGCAGCGGTTCTGCCACGTCCCCGGACTCGGCCTGTGGAACGCACGCACCAGCGCCAACGGCGACATCGTGGTGAGCGAAGACCAGCTGCGCACCCTCGCCGCCAACAGCCGGGGCTCCGAATCGTTCACCCACCGCGTCGACCAGCTGCTCGGCGCGGCGTGGGACCAGGAACTGGAACTCTTCCGCCACGCCGGAGACGGAGCCCCAGTCAGCTGGCTCCACCGAGTCGGCTAACCCCACCAAACCAAGCAAAACCCATGCCCCGGGCAGCGAAGCCAAGCCTGCCTCGCGGCCAAAGGCCGTGCCTTTGCGGCGAAGCCGCGCACTGTGCAGCGAAGCCGTGCTTTGGGCTGCGAAGCAAGCCTGCTTTGCGGCCGTAGGCCGTGCCTGTATGTGCGGAGCACATAGCCCACGTCGAGAAGTCGACCACCCGCGGGTTCTCAGTCGGTCTCTCGCGAGGACAGCTTTTTGCCGCGTGGCGGGGCCACACGGGGAAAAGATACCGCAGCGAGAGACCGACTG